>NZ_JAJBJC010000200.1 GCF_021811825.1 Candidatus Anadelfobacter sociabilis
GAGCATTGATAGGCAGCACTTTAATTGCCGTTGGTTTAGTTACGGGCTCTGTTAATACAGCAGTTTTTACAGCTTGGGTAGAGCAAATTTTATTGCCCAATTTACCTGCAAAAAGCGTGATTGTTATCGATAATCCTACTTTTCACAAAGGACAAGATATGCAAAATCCTCCAGGACGCCGGCCATATTTTGCTTTACCCCCCTTATTCTCCAGACTTGAATTTTATAGAGAAAAAATGGGCTCACGCAAAACATATAAGGCGCTCTACGGGTTGCTCCATAGAGACAATATTTAATACTTCTCTCGTATGACTCTTTTATCTCATCTTAGGTATATAGGTGATGAATTTAGCATACTTGATAAACGTTCCTGATATATTGCTCTCAATCTAAATGTTTTATTTTGTTTTCGTTCCGCCGATTTTTTTAAAATATTCAGAACCTCCTTCTTCCGTTCATTTATATATTCCAACTTTAAATAAATTAACCCGAACTATGAATAAGGAGGTAGTTATGTGATCTGCAATGAGTTCTGCAAAGATGGTTTATTAGGGTTTAATTGGTAAGCGATCACTGATGCTAACAAATGTGTAAAAGCATTATCTGCAGACCTATGCCTAGAATGCCATAATTTACTAAAAAGCTTTAGCTTGAAAAATAATCTCTATCAAACATCGTTTATATAGCAACATTTTCTCTGATTAGTGGATCAAAATATTCTGCATATTTTTCTTTATTCTGGTGATGAAATGGATCCCTTGTTCAGTCAGCTTTGTGATTAATTTGGCAGAGATATAGCCTCTATCTCCAAATAATTTGCTAAACATTTCTCCCACTAGATCTAAAACAGGTGTGCGGTCATCACCATTTTCTGCGGTGATAGTAATAGCCATAATCTCCCCCTTGTGATTAATAAGAGTATGAAGCTTAAAGCCAAAGAACTAACCAGTGGAAGTTTTGCCTTTTGCTGCCAACCCTTTGAATACTTTATGCCTCTTTTCTCTTGGTATTTTATATGCTTCAAGTGTTGTAGCATCAATGAACTGTATGCCAGCTCCCCTAACGCATTGAAACATATAGCATAGTATAGGTAAGGTACGCTTCATAACTGCAACAAATCTGTCATAACAAAGCAGGAAACTAAAGTCTTTCCTATGATGCAAGTAGACATAAGTTTAGTTGTGCTTAAAGCAGTCGAAATGACTTTGACGGTACATAATGACGATGCTTATAATCTCGCTTAAACCAAAATTAGTTCCTCTATTGCGCTTCCTTAACCCAGATTCAATCACATGTTTATCCCAAAATGGGATAAAGCCTTTGCAAAAGTCATCGACATAAACGAATAGTGCTGTAAAATCTAAATCCATGGTGATACCTCTTCTTGGGTTTCTACAGCTTTAGAGGTATCATCATCTCCCAATTTTGCAACTACTTTCCTTATCCTTCCATACTTTCACAACAAATTCTACCAGATAACAATTTGTTCTATACCAACTTTAACTAACTCTTATCCATAGTGCTGGTAGAATATAGATCTTCCGTAAATCAGAAGTCACAGCTTTGCGGTCTTTCCATCGCGCAAAATTCATACTATTTCCTACAATATGGGCAATGCGCAGCTGGACTATGGTTTGCGGAAAGACACTGTTAATTGTTTCTGCAAAACCTTTCAGACCATCGACACAAGCAAAGTAAATTTGTTCAACGCCACGGATTAGTTAAATACCATTTGTGTACTATAGCATATATCTCTTCTAATTAACACTCTAAAAAATCATTTGCATAGGTTTTTCCTTCGTTTCCTCAACACTCTCTATTACTCTTTGGGGCAA
>NZ_JAJBJC010000201.1 GCF_021811825.1 Candidatus Anadelfobacter sociabilis
GAAACTTTCTTCCTTCCTTTTCTCATATTTTCAACAAAACGAGTTGTAAAATTTCTTCTCTTTGTTATTTCAGTTTGTGGGAGAAGCCTCCTATCAGTCCTACCAAATGTACTTATGTCACTAGTAGCTAACATAGATCCGCTAATCATAGTCTTATCAAAGTTGCTCTTTGAATTGATTATGTTATTTTAGATATGATCCAGGTCCAATTTTTGGATTGCTATTACCTAAAATTATTAGTTAGCAATAAATTAAAAGACTAATAATTCAAAGTTATTGTTATAAAAATACAAAAAGTAATGAGTTATTGAATCTAATAGTAGATTTTTGTGCAAGAATGAAATTTATTAAAATCAAACCAATGAATAGTATGCTTATTAACGGATATTATTTTACCAAAATCTAGTTTTCTTTCTGACTTTCCGAACATATTTCCATCTCTATTTGGAATAGACAAACTTCCCTTGCTCGAATTTATTTTCATGATGTTTGAGTTTGATGGAGATGAGCTCTCAATAGCCGGCCAGTTAGCTAAATCAATAGGTAAAATTTTATTTTTAAATTTTCTATCAATGATTTATAGAACAAAATAATTTTAATAAGAAAGATGTTTGAATTTTTTAGTTAAATATAATTCCATTTTATACTCTAACAGGAAGAAATTGATTCTAGGCATTACCTTTAATAGAAGTATTATCCATAATTGTAGATTCGTTTGTTTGAGCATCTTTGTAATTTAGTGTTGTGTTGCTGCTAACAATATGACTAAGTGTTGGATTCACAGAGTATGATCCTTTATTTCTTCCTTCTTACCCTTTCATACTCTTTCATTTTGTCAAATATTGAATCTTGTTCATATGCACCAGGCCCTGGTCATTTATTACTGTGATGCAGATGATAAAATAAGATATATGATAAAAATTTATACATATAAAACAACCATTCCAGGTAAAGATAAAATAATGCAAAAGTTCTGGTTTAACTACAATAACTGAAAGTGTAATATAATTTATGCCTTACTTATTAGCCATATTGAGTCTATCCAGATGAGCCTGTTTTGACATTGAGTAAAGCTTCTTTTGAACTGACGAAGGATCTTGAATATAATATGTTCCTATAGCATATTTTTATAACGATATATCGTTGCTTATTTTGATTACAGATATTGATATTAAAATTCATATGGAGTTATATGAAAATCTATTATTTAAATAATTTTCAAATTCAAGTAATGATGTTAAAATAGAGATTCTACCTTTATCAGAATTAATTGCAATAACCTTTCCTTTGTTCAAATCACCAGCAATACTATAAGCTCCTGGACCAGGCACGTTATTCTTTATAGCATTTTTATCAGGGCTCCACTTTTGGTCTTGAGTATTAAACGGTGGAGGTCTCATATTCTTATAAGCATTTGTCTTTTCAAATAGACTAATTTAATACTTAGTTTACCAGTCTTATTTTTGTACTTTTTCTTTGACAAAAACTCAGTCCTGTTTTCTTCGTAATTTCCTGGACCTGGTCCATTACTCATAAATTTATCGAAAATGGTTTCAATTTTTCTTTCATTTTTAAATACTCAAGTTTCATTTGGTCCTGGTTTGGGAATATCAACTTTATTTTTATAAGTTCCTGGTCCCGGGAATTTATTAATATCTGATTCCTGAAATCTTGGTGATGTTGATCCAAAATATTGGTATGGAGAATTATCAGTTCTGCTCATAATTCCTTGATCGCTTTCTTGGTAGTAACTTCCTGGACCCGGCACATTTGGTATTGATTCATCACTATCAGAGTCTTCGAAATTTTGACTAAT
>NZ_JAJBJC010000202.1 GCF_021811825.1 Candidatus Anadelfobacter sociabilis
AGAATATTTTTTAAACATAGAATACAACCTCCAATCGTAATATTTGTCTCTTTCTGTTGTTATCACAGTTAAAATATAATAAAATTTAATATATGGAATTAATCAATATTCGTAATATCACATGAACAATAGTTTAGTAAATAACAAATGCCCAAATTTCTTGCTAAATTCTATACACAATGCAATTTTGTACATCACAATTTCACTAATTGCACTTATTATTGTATTATTTTCAACAAAAAGTTTCATCTCTTACTCCTTAGCTGATCCGATAGTATTTAAGAAAAATTTTTCTCATTGGTCAGTTTATTATGAGCTAAAATCAAATGGTAAAAAATTATATTACGCTGTCTCAACACCTATTCAAACAAAAGTATATAATGGTATAAGAGATGAGGCGTACATGGCTATCACATATGTAAATCCAACAGAATATACAATTAGTGTGTACTTTGGATTTATAGTAGATTCTAAAAAACCACTATCTCTTAATACTGCCAATTCTACATATACATTACCTGTCATACAAGATGAATTTGCTTATACCTATAATAGCTCAGATGATATAAATATTTTGAATGATCTGGTAACTAGTAGTAATACACTAATTGAAATTAGGAGTTATGATATTAGCGCAGGACTCGCTGTAGATTATTATGCACCAACTGGCCTAAAGGAGGCGTTGCTTTATATACAAAAGAGCAAATATTCAAGTATATAATGTACAATATATTATTATTCTAATTTCTATACATAAAAACTAAAAACAAATTTTACTACGAATTCTCAATCTAGTAAATTCAAAATAATATAGAAGAATAGCACTAATCGTGATAACTGCATTTATAAAGTATATGAGTTATGAGATAGGATTTAGGAAGTAAGGAGTTTAATGTTAGGAAGTTGGAATGCACTTAGAATAAAGATTGTAGTTGCTAGATTAGGTATATCAAAAAGAATGGTATTTGATTGTGCTAACGGATTATGTATAATACATGTATAATAAATATTGGATAATAAATTGACAAACATAGAGAAGCGTCTGGTTTTTATGATATTCTAAGATATTGATATAAAGATATGATCATTCGCATTGATTTGAAGTATTATAAAGTAGCAAAACATAAAAAATACTCAAATAGTATTCATTATAATTAGCTTATTTACAAATAATGAGACAAAGAATTTGAGAGGCAGTAAAAATGCCTAAAGCATCAAAGAACAAATATAAAATAAAATTTATTTTGTTAACTTATATTGCATCAAACTTTCTATAGTTGATACTTTGATATTGTGTATTTTCCCAAATCTTATAACATCATCACGACATGCGGCTTCACCATCTTCTTTAAGAATTTCACAAAGAATTGCTGCTGGCGTAATGCCAGCCAATTGCATTATTTCTACAGCAGCCTCGGTATGTCCTTGACGCGCAGACAATCCTTCAGGATGTGCAATTACTGGATATATATGTCCAGGTGTTTTTATATCATCATGTGAGCTAACTGGATCTATAGCCAATTTAATTGTACGAATTCTATCAGTCATAGACACACCTGTAGTGATACCTCTACGCGCACATATTGATACCGTAAAAGCTGGCGTTGAGATGTCAACATTGTATCTCTGTTGTAATGGTAGTTGTAGTTTTTCAGCTATAGAAGTATGTATTGGCATGCACATCACACCGCGCGCATAAGTGGTAATAAAATTCATTATTTTAGGTGTAATATACTGCGCAGCAACCATTATGTCGCCTTCATTCTCTCGAAGTTCATCATCTATTAATATGAACATCTTCCCTTCTAAAACATC
>NZ_JAJBJC010000024.1 GCF_021811825.1 Candidatus Anadelfobacter sociabilis
TAGCTTGAAAACCCAACTTGTTACGGCAAACCTATTCAAAACTCTCGAATCTTACCTTTACATAAAATACACAAACAAATAACTTTAAATACACAATAATAACAATATTAATATTAATGCTGTGTTCTCTCAATACCAATAAACCTTTATGCATTTTATTTGTTGTTTTAAATAACTCAATCTCCCCATATTTACAATGCTATAGCTGAATTATCTTTTTTTTATAACTATATCCACAAACATATCAAACAACAAAAAATAATCCTCTTACTAATTTATCATTAATCTCAGCGAAAATTCAATTGTATTGAAGATAAAGATTCTTGTTTACAATAGCTGAAAAGATCATACAATGTCGAATGATTATTAATTTTTATTAAAGAACTATGGTATGGCAATTGAGAGAACACTTTCCATAATTAAGCCAGATGCGACGAAGAGAAATATAACGGGGCTTATCAATGCCAAGCTTGAATCGGTTGGTCTAAGGATTGTAGCACAAAAGATGATTTATATGTCACAAAGTCAAGCAGAGCAATTTTATATTGTACATAAAAATCGTGCATTTTACTCGGAACTAATCTCTGTTATGATTGCAGGTCCGGTTATTGTGCAAGTTTTAGAGGGAGAGAATGCTGTATCTAAAAATCGCGAAGTAATGGGAGCTACAGATCCGGAAAAATCTGAGATTGGCACAATTAGGAGAGAGTTTGGATTAGATATATCTCACAATTCTGTACATGGCTCAGATTCGATAGAAAATGCAAAAGATGAAATCGCATTTTTCTTCAAAGAAGATGAAATATTCAAATAAAGAAAGCAGTTTGTTTAGTGAGATCGTGTTTTACAGATCTTAGCTACTATTTTTTCTTCTCTTACTATCCATTTGATCAAAACTAGCTCTATCTATTGTATAGAGCTAGTTCGGTGCGTTCAATATCTAATATTTAATGCATCTCCGTGTTGCATCTTGGTCATCTTATAATTTTCTATTTTACTGTCTTGACTATTATTGTACTAACCGCTAGCATGGTATGCCATGAATTGTGATTTTACTAATGTTTCTTTTCTATACTTTATCCTACGAGACAAAGGATGTCTTGGGAGATGTGATAACGATGAGAAAGTAAAATTAAAATATAGTCCAAATAATAACATATAGTTAGAGTATGCATAAGGTACATATTTTTGAAAATCCATGGGATGAAAATGAAGCAAAAAATGGCAATGATCGTACAAACGATATAGATGCAATAGTGAAAAAGTTGTATGACAGATTCTCTAGTATTTTCAAATCTAATAAAGATAATAGTAATCGCGGCGAGCATGGAGGTAATAGAAGATTGAAGAGTGTTGTTGAATATAAAAATATCATATCAGTAATGATATTACTCCTTACTGGCTGGTTTTTAACTGGATTTTTTACAATAGATACAAATGAAGAGGGTATTGTACTGCTACTGGGGCAGTATAGCCGCACTGTTTCTCCTGGATTGCATTATCATATACCATATCCTTTTGAATCTGTAGAAAAAATTAATGTTACTAGATTGAATAAAGAAGTGATAGGATCACAAATTTTGCAAGATCAAAATCGCACTGATTCTAGTCAAGATTATACACAAAGATCACTCGGTTTAATAAGCAGTAGAATTAGTAGATCTTTTAATAATAACAGAGGCGAGCTTAAAGAGGAAGGTACTCAGGAGAAATATCACACTACAAACGAAGATTGTATGCTTACTGGCGATGAGAATATGATTGATTTAAGATTTTTTGTCCAATGGTATGTAAAAGATGCTAAGAGCTACTTATTTAACATTAAAGATGATTCTGATACTAATACTGTAAAAAGTGTTGCAGAGAGCGCAATGCGTGAAGTGATAGGAAGTGTTAAGCTTTATGATGCTCTATCAGAAAAAAGAGAGTTTGTTGAAAAATCTGTGAAAGAAGCTCTTCAAAGAACTCTGGACTCGTATGGTGCTGGCATACAAATAGATTCTTTAGGAATTCTGTACAGTTATGTTGCGCCCGAGGTAATGGATGCATATCGCGATGTACAATCTGCAAAAGCCGACAAAGAACGTGAAATCAATAGTGCATATGCATATAGAAACGATATTATACCTCGCGCTAGGGGTCAAGCAGCAGCGATTATAGAAAAAGCTAATGCTTACAGTGAATCAGTTATTACTAATGCTAAAGGTGAAGCCTCTAGGTATAATGCTGTTTACGAACAGTATAAGAATGCAAAAGAAGTTACTAAGCAACGCATATATATCGATACTATTACAAAAGTATTAACTAATACAAATAAAGTACTGCTTGATCAAAAGCAATCGAACTTAGCTCCACTTCCAGTTTTAAGGATAAATGATCTTATCCCCAATAATAATAAGGATGCTACACAAAGTATAGTGAATAAAACAACGAATTTTAGTACTAATTTAGGTAATAAAAGAGATGAATAGTATTCACTAAGTATGTAATGGGATATATAAAGTTTTAACAGATTAAAATTTATAAATTATAGTTAAAATATGCCAAGAATAACAAAAGAACAATATAGTAATAATTTTTATTCCCCGCTGCTTGTTATCGTAATATCTATAGTATTTGTAGTGCTTGGATATAATGCTATCTATATTGTAGACCAAAGAGAGTGCGCGGTTGTTTTTATGTTTGGGAAACCAATACGTAGTGAAAAAACAGCTGGAGTGAAGTTTAAGATACCATTTTTGCATGATGTAGTGTTTTTTGACAATAGGCTACAAAATATCATATTCTCTCCACAAGGTGATAACAAAGAAGTAATGGCATTTGATCAAAAAACTATGAAACTAGATGCTTTTGCAAAATATATGATAGTTGATCCACTACTTTTTTACCAAAGAGTACGAAATGAGACTAATTTTAAAAGAAACATAACACCTATAATAGAATCTACAATAAGAGAAGTTGTCGGAACAGTTCCATTTTTGGAAATTTTAGGCAAACAAAGAGGAAATGTTATAAATAAAATAAATGAAGCGATAAAAACTCAATCAAAGCATTTTGGAGTAGAAATAGTCGATGTGAGAATACTGAGAATTAATCTTCCAGATAAAGCAAAGAATGCGGTATATGGTCGTATGCGTACTGATAGAGAAAAAGAGGCGCGCGAAATTAGAGCAACTGGCGCAGAGGAAGCAAAAAAAATTAAAGCTCTTGCTGAAAGAGAAAGGACTATAATGCTTGCTAAAGCTACAAGTGAAGCAGAAATCATCAGTGGTAGAGGTGATGCAAAGGCAACTGAAATCTTCGCGCAAGTTGCAAAATCTGATACAGATTTTTTCACTTTTTACCGTACAATGCATTCATATGAAAAGGCTTTAAAAGGAGAATCGACAGGAATACTGTTATCAACACAAAGTGACTTCTTAAAGTATTTAAATGGTGTTAAGTAAAATAAGAGAAGATATTATTCTTGTTTTTAAAAATTTTCATTGTTGAAATCTATATCAGATCTTTTATTTGGACCTTATACTTTATGTTATATTTCAGTTAGTTTAAATTGATTTTTTGTAGTAATAGTATAAGTTGAAGTATGAGCTGAATAAAGTTTATCGAATGAAAATTTATTAATTGTCTATTATTAATTATTTACAATTGGATGGCAGAGCAACATAAAATTCGCATTAATCATAGCATCGATGCTCATTTAGTTAGAGTAATAGATGAGAATAGAGAGCTGTTAGGTGTACTAGAGAAAGCCGAAGCTATTAGAATAGCAAAGGAGAGGGGATTGGATCTTATAGAAGTATCTGCTAATACAGATCCGCCAGTATGCAAGATTTCTGATTTTAGTAAGTTTAGATATCAAATGCAAAAAAAGCTGCACGACAGCAAAAAAAAACAGAAAATTGTCGAAGTAAAAGAAATAAAAGTACGTCCTACAATCGCGTATGGTGATTATATGATTAAGCTTCGCAATGCGAAAAGATTCTTAAAAGAAGGTAATAAAATACGCATTTCTCTAATATTTAAAGGTCGAGAGATAACTCATGATAAGTTGGGTTTTGCTTTAATGGAGAAATTTAAAGCTGATTTGGCAGAAGATGGCAAAATATATTTGCAGCCAAAAATAGAAGGACGTCAGATAGTAATGCTTATAAATCCAGCTTAAAAATACACAACAGTATTTCACTTACTGTATGTTTTTTTGTATAAGCAAAATGGATTTTTGTGCTTTCAAATTTTCTCGTGAGTTCATTTCTGCGATGTAATACTTGTTATGCATCTGTCTAGAGATAATTTTTGCACAATTATCATTTATGTCTTATGACGGTAGTATAATTGCTTTCTTATAAGCGTTCCTATAACAAAATTTTAATTACTCTCTATACATATATTTTGTTATTATTGTTTTTTACTATCTGCTATATCATTATATTTTCATTATAAAAATTTATGGAACATAATCAAGTTGATAGATATATCAAAACGGCCTTATCTAAGCTAAATTTAGAATATGGGCTTTTTTTGAGAATAGGTAGTGAAATAGAGTTTTATCTCTTTGATAATTCACATGAAATTAATAAAGAGATAGATCTTAGTACTATTAGTAACTTTAGTAGTCATATATCCAATAAATTAGGAATGGTACTGGAGAAAGAAAAGGGATTGAACCAATATGAAATCATTGTACCTCATCAAGAAGATATAGCACTATTACAATATAATATATCGAGAACTAAATCTGAATTAATATCAATCGCAAAGGAAGTAAAATTAGAATGCATCTTGAGTCCAAAGCCAAAAATAAACGATTTTGGATCTGGTATGCATTATCACATCACACTCCACAAAGGAATTGATAGGATCAATATTTTTGATATTGATAAATTAAGTTTAATGCATATTATCGCTGGTATTTTATGTAAATTGACGGTTGCACTGCCTTGGTTACTACATAATCAATATTACCAAAACTCCATTGTGAAAGAGTGTCAGAGATTTGTCCCAAAATTTATGGCACCAACCAATATAAGTTGGGGTGGAAATAACAGGACGACAGCGATCCGTATTCCAGATAACATATCAACACGCATAGAATTTAGAATTCCTTCTCCTGTAACATCATCGCAAAAAGTAATTGCATTTATACTATCATCTATTTTATTTGGTATAAAATACGGTCACAAACTAAAGATACCAAGTAGAATATATGGTAATGCTTACGATGAGCAATATATGGAAGATTTATCATTTCATTGTGGCAATATATTATCATTGTGTTCAAATACACATACTCAATATTACAATTTACAGGATATACTTGAATAATCAATTCAGATTGATGATAAAAGATTTAGTTATCAAAAAACTTTTAACATGTTATATTGCAATCAGGAATGATATTTATAATACTTTAGATATGCCGAAAGTAGTGAGGTATTATGGCAGAAACGATAAAGAAAGCTTTTAGTAGTGAAACTAGTAAGATACTACAATTAGTTATTAATTCAATCTATGTAAATCAATCAGTATTTTTGCGTGAGTTAATATCTAATGCCTCAGATGCTTGTGACAGGATTCGCATTAAGGCAATAGAAGATCATAAATTATTAAAAGAAGCTTTAGAAATTAGAATCAAGATTGATCACAAAAGCCACATTATTACTATTACAGACAATGGAATAGGAATGAATGCTATAGACCTAGAAAATAATTTAGGTACTATAGCAAGATCTGGGACAGAGCACTTTATAAGAACATTAGAGACAAATATAAGTAAAGTTGATCTAATAGGAAAGTTTGGCTTGGGATTTTATTCTGGATTTATGGTAGCAAATAGTATGAAAGTTTTGTCTACAAAATTATATGAAGAAGACCAAACTTATATTTGGGAATCAGTAGGTGATGGATACTATACTATTACAAAGTCAGATATTAGTATTCCTAGAGGTACATCTGTAATATTAAATATCAAAGAGAATATGCATGAATATCTTGATAAGCATAAAATAAAACATTTGATCAAGACATATTCAGATTATATCAATTTTCCCATATTTTTAGAATTAGATGATAATACCAAAGAACAAATCAATAAAACCCAAGCAATATGGACAAAAAATAGTTCGGATATTACGAAGAAAGAATATCAAACTTTCTATCAATATTTGATTCAATCTCCTGATGAGCCTTGGGTCACATTACATAATAAAGTAGAGGGAGCGCTGGAATATACAAGTCTTTTATTTATTCCAACAAGAAGACCTTTTAATTTATTTGCTCCAGATCGCCCTACAAATGTAAAACTTTATATAAAAAAAGTATTTATAGCGGATGATAATCTTAATCTTGTACCTAAATATCTAAGATTTTTGCGTGGTATTGTTGATACGGACGATCTTTCTCTTAATATTAGTAGAGAAATGCTACAATATAGCACTAAATTATCTAAGCTTAGTAAAGCAATTACAAAATCTGTATTGAATATACTAAAAAGTAAAGCTGAGGCAGATAGAGTTGAGTATGTAAAATTCTGGGATGCTTTTGGTGAAGTACTCAAAGAAGGTTTATGTGAGCCTGTTTTAGAGGAAAAAAATCAATTACTTGAGTTATGTCTTTTTCGTTCTACAAAATCAGGGAAAAACTATATATCACTTAAAGAATATATCGAAAATGCAGTACACAAAATAAAAAAAATATATTATTTGATAGGTGATAGTTACGAATCATTAATTTCTCATCCACAATTGGAAATATTTAAAAAACATGATATAGAAGTGTTATTACTAAAAGACACAGTCGATGCATTTTGGCTGACTGCAATAGATGATTATAAAGATTATGATTTTGCTTCTGTAGCGGTGAGAAAAATTGAGCTTGATGACAAATTTTCTCCACAGAGAAATACAGCGGAAGGCTATATTAGTTGCAAAAAATTTAGAACACTTTCAGAAGAAATAACAAAGCAAAACTTAACCGATTTTATAAAATCTATTTTAGGATCACGTATAGGGGAGGTTATCATTTCAGATAAATTAGTTGAAAGTCCTGCGTGCCTTAGTTTAAACGAAGGTTCTATGAATATACAGTTAGAAAAAATGATGATTGAACAAAAACAGTTAAATAGAAAAATTGATAAAGTACTAGAAATCAATCTAAAACACCCGATTATTGGTGCAATACAGGACTATATATTTCAAAAACAAGAAAGAGCGAAGAAGAGGGAAAGACATGTGTTAGATGGACCATATGAAATGAGACAAATAACATCTATAAAAAAACGAGAAGTAGAAGAATTAGTAGAAATAGTATTTGCACAAGCTTGTATGACTGCTGGACAGTGGATGGATAATCAAAATTGGGTAGCAAAAATTCTCGATAATATGACTACAAAATATATACAAAAATTTCATATGAAAGATAAAGTAAAATTATAAATACAGTGTAATAAAATTTAAAAATATAAAAAGAAAGAGCACTTGTTAGAGTCTATTTTGATGTAAAATTGCGTAAAGTTAAACTTTAGGGGGGCTTCTTTTATAAATTTATTGACTATGATTATATATTATCTATCACACTTGCCAGTAAACTACTACTTAACTCTTTAAGCTTACTCTTTGAGATAATTCAATATAGCTACAACTTTTTTATTGGCGCTGCTATAATCTAAATTAATTGCTATAGCATATTCATTCACAAATCTACTAAATGCTAGTTCATATATGACCTTTTCGCTATAAGAGCGATTTGGATCATCAACGTTTTTATGTAAATCACGTAAAACCTCTGCAATGGAAGCAACACTACCAGAATTTATCTTATTTTCATATTCTTGAGATCGCTTACTCCACATTCCCTTGGATATTTTTGCTTTTTCTCTTAGTATAGCAATAGCTCTATCTATTTCGCAATTAGAACTCAAATGTCTCAACCCAGCCTTGATAGCACGAGCTTTTGGAACTCGAAGAGTCATCTTATCATGAACAAATGATATAACATATAACGATAACTCAACCCCACTTATAATTTGGACTTCTTCGGACATAATAGTACCTACACCATGAGATGGATATACTACGCTGTCGCCCACCCTAAAAGATAATTGCATACCAAAAAATATGAATACTGTTCTGTAATCAGAATTACTGGATTGTAGCATATTATTCTAAATAGTAAAGTATTTACTATTCATTAAAACTAGTATTGGTGTTAATATTGCATTGTAGATTTGTTGGTATAGCATAGATTTACTAATTACAATAATTACAAAATTGTGTAGTAGTTTAAATACGAAAAATTCTCTATTCAAATATCGCTTAACATTATTTTTTAATATGTATTATACAATTCAACGTTATTAGATAAAATGTAAACTAATTTGATCTTGACTTTAGTTTTTATATTGATATCTCATTAGCTGGTGAAAAAATTAAAGATTTAGTTGAAAATTTGTGTTGTATCCAATATGAGTATTGGATAGAAATTTAATAGAGGTAGATTGTGCGTGATAATAATACAGAAGAACAGATTTCAAAACCTACATTTATTGTAAATTTACAATATGTGAAAGATTTGTCATTTGAAAATCCAAAATCTCCATCCTCTCTTTTTAATGAGAAAGAGTATCAAACATTGGTAAATATAAATGTCAATGCAACTCCACTTGCAGATACAGTGGTTGAGGTTGTATTGCATATACGTATCGATGGACAAGCGAATGAAGAAATGCAAGATGATGGTGAAAAAAAATTTAGCACAATTTTTGTACTTGATTTGAGTTATGCAGGTTTGTTTACAATAAATGGGTATAGCGATCAAGAAAAAGAAGTATTATCGCTTGTACAATGTCCTTCATTACTATTTCCTTATGCGCGGCAGATAGTTTCAGATACGATTCGTAATGGGGGTTATCGTCCAGTTATGTTGATGCCATTTGATTTTATGCGTATGTATCAAGAGCATCAAAATAGTATTCAAAAATCTTAATGTTAGGAAGTTGGAATGCACTTAGAATAAAGATTGTAGTTGCTAGATTAGGTATATCAAAAAGAATGGTATTTGATTGTGCTAACGGATTATGTATAATACATGTATAATAAATATTGGATAATAATAGAAGTAATTAGTAGTAAAACAGCTTTCTGCGAGGATAAGATATAGCAAAAAGACTGACTGTGACTATAGGGGTCTTATAGATCTGGGGATTAGAATAGATTGATCGCATATTAGCTGCGTATTAGAATATCTAATGCTTATTCGTAGATCTTAATCTAACAAAAAATGATAAAATGTGCTTAAGCGAAAATTGTCCCATATCTGAGGCTTGCTATATACCATTTAGATGTGGTTCTGATTATCATAAATCTATAATGCCTTAACAATATGCACGCTCTACTAAAAAATTGTAGCTATGTCTAGCAAAATGCTTAAAACAAGTACTAGGCTAATCTTAAATTATAAAGTTATTAGCAATAGCTTTATAAAGTTATGACTAGATGTTTTGGGCATGCAATTTATCGATCTTTCTGATCTTTTAGAAAAGACTGAAATTTCATACTTTATATCACTCACAGCACTGACTTTTGATTAATACACCTAAATAGCTCTAAATTTTGAAGAATTTTCATAATTCGCCTTAATCAATCCATTCAGCAATCCCATACCAAAATTAATATACCTTTTTAGGTATAAATATTTATTAGAAAAACCATTTTTGTGATTGCAGCTTAATGTTTATATGCGCCAACTTTATGTTATCCTGAGCAAATCTCTTAAAAATGTGGATCAATAATACTGCACTTCTATCGAACAGTCCAGCATTCTTCATGTCTACATTTTAGAATTAATCTACGCATCATGCTTACCAGATATACGAAAGTGCAGCAGCTTATTATTTCCCATTATCAACATCTATCAATTTAGACTACAGAATCTTATAATCAGAAAATAATCCAACCTCAAGATTAGCAAGTGCCACAGTAGGTGTTATAAAATCGATGATTAGCTGAGATTTGTATTTTTCTTGAGCATGCCGATTATATCATCAAGTACTAATCTACTCTCTTTATCAATTATTACCTACTTCTATTGTTTGACTATAAATAGAAACTGAAACATCACTTTACTTTTTTATAGTACCATAGACAATGTTTTCAGCTAATGCTAATACAAAATAACATTAATCTTCACATTCCTTTTCCCAAGTACCTATGCAAAATATACAATAATAGCCGAACCTATATCTGATTTTATTTAATTTATATCCTGAATTGGCATTATATTAATGTCATAAATATCAAACACGTTATCTACTTAATTACCAAAATAAGTGGTATAGTATCACTATCGACACCATTTCGTTCTAGCATCACAAGTTTTGGTTCAATTTGTACTACTCCGAGCAGCAACTATGAACTTTGACTATGCCAATCTCTATCATCTTTTGAAAAATACTAGACTTAACTTAAAGAATTTTTATTTTATATCTAAGATGAGATAAAAGAGTTATATTAAATAAATTTTAAATATTTCATCAATAGAACGATTAGTGGTTCTACGTATATGCTTAGCTTGCGCTCATTTTTTCTCAATGTGGTTGAGATCAGGAGAGTAAGGAGGCAAGTAAAGCAAAGTATGGCCAGCGTCCTGCAGGATTTTGCATATGTTTACCTTTATGAAAGGCGGCATTATCGATAACAATCACGCTTTTTTCAGATAAATTGGGCAATAAAATTTGCTCTACCCAAGCTGTAAAAACTGCTGTATTAACAGAGTCCGTAATTAAGCCAATTGCTATTATAGCACTACCAATCAGAGCACCTATCGCATTGGTTCTTCCTTTTGCGCCCCAATCATGTGTGCCGTAGCATCTTCTGACCTTGTAATGAATATCCATGGATTCTCGGCATGTCATGCGCAAAGCCGCTTTCGTCAATGTAAACTATCGGCTTTTCTTCTTTTTTTAGCTTGTCAATTTGTTGGTAAAACATAGATCTTTTTACGGCGTCTGCTTTGGGGTGATTCAGAGTTTTTTTTATATGTGACACCAATACGCTTTTTAGCATGCTTTATCCCAGATGCACTTACTCCTAGTCTTGATGCCCTTTCATAACCGTAAGAATCAGGGTGGTCTTGTATATCTTTTTTTAAAGCTTCCCTATCTATTTTGATTGGTTGCTTATTCCTATTTTGCTTAGGCGTTAATTCCTTTTTCCACTTGCTTATTGTCGTAGTTGAGATCTTAAACCTTTTGGATAGATTGATAAAACCCTCACCAGCTGATCGCAGCTTTAGCACTTTCTTACGGAATTAAACTGAATATGTCATCTTTTTCAAGTTTTGATATACATTCTAGCACAACTTACTCTCATAGTACATGACTCTTTTATCTGATCTTAGTTATAATATTTGATGCGCAATCAGCTATTTATAGCACAACAAGACAGCGACATGAAAAACTAACAGCAAAAGGAAAGAAATAATAACTTAATACATACCCTTATCCTTCGTATAATGTCATATGGGGAATTATGACCACAATGCTCCTGATGTGCATATATGAAAATAGCCATATGATACTGTTTGAATTTTTTATCAGAAAGTGTATTTGTTTGTTTTTAAGGTAAAATAGAGCAGCCATCACGTCTTAAACAACGGTGAAGGCTTTTTTGGCTGCTACTATTCCTTATCATAATGATCATCTGCATCCCTAACTTGATGCCTTATAATTTGATGCTTTATAACTTCACCAAACACCCTAAAACTCTTAAAGCCAAAACTCCTCGCCTATTTATTTTGCAAGCAATCAACAACTAATCCTCATTGGATAATCAATCCTAACTACTTCTTGCTGGAACTAAATAGCTAAGCAAATCAGTAGACAATAAATATAAAATATCGTATCCTCAAGATCCGCCGTTGTAGTTTTGCGCACTACTTCTGATATAAATTGATCTTTATTATAATATTTAGTATGACAACAAGTAAAAATGAATCTGTTATAACGAATATTAGTGTTGATATTATCTCTCATAACTTGCCTAAGATTTTATTGAATGATGTGCATATGGTGTTATTACCAAGTATGGATTTGGGTGTAATAGGCGTTCTTATTGGGCATCAAAAAACGATTGTTGTATTAGAATCTGGAACTATAAAATGTTTAGCGGGTGATGGCTCTGTATTGTACACATATAACATTGATCGTGGCATTGCAAGAATTGATAGTGATAAATGTTCTATTCTCGCTCATAAAATACAAAAGATTGAATGTTAGATATTGAGATCGAAGATATTTAAAAAAACGTGAGAAGTGATTCATTTACAAATTTTATAAATAAACTATAAGCTAGCTATATCTAGCAAATATAAACAAGTGCTCTTAAAATTTATATTCTCGCTTATAAAATACATAGAAGTTCACGTTGACTTAAGTGACTTTAAAAATACATGAAAAAAATCTAATTAATTTGCTATATTTTGATAAAAACATTTAATATAGGATTTCATATAAACTATATAACATTTATGTATGTTTGCACACACATGTAGTATTTCTTGATATAATGAGTGTGATTTTTATTTTTTTATATATTCTGTTTTTATTATCTACTTATAAAATTTAATCTAATATATGAAGAACATTTCTGTGAGAGGTGCAAAAGAACATAATCTCAAAAATATCGATGTAGATATCCCGAGAGATAAGTTGGTGATCATAACTGGCGTTAGTGGATCTGGTAAATCATCATTAGCATTTGATACTATATATGCTGAAGGACAAAGGAGATATGTAGAAAGTTTATCTTCATATGCACGTCAATTTCTAGAATTAATGAAAAAACCAGACGTTGAATTAATAGAAGGATTATCTCCAGCTATTTCGATAGAGCAAAAAAGTGTCTCGAAAAATCCAAGATCCACAGTTGGGACTGTGACAGAAATATATGACTATATAAGGCTACTTTTTGCAAAAATAGGAGTGCCTTATTCACCATCAACTGGACTACCCATACAAAGTCAAACAATCTCAGAAATGATTGAACGTATTATGCAGATAGCCCATGGGACGAAGATATATATTCTTGCTCCCGTTGTTATAGGAAGAAAAGGGGAATACAAAGCAGAATTACAAATTTTACAAAAACAAGGATTCCAAAGAGTGTTTATCGATGGTGAATTATTTGAGATTGATTCTGCACCAAATATTCAAAAAAATAAAAAACACAACATTGAGGTTATAGTAGATAGACTAGTAGTAAATGATAATATTAAGACTAATTTATTCGAAACAATAGAAACAAGTCTTAAACTATCAAAAGGAATCATATATATACATAATGTTGAAACAAAAGAGCGAATCATCCTTTCATCTCTTTTTTCATGCCCTGTATCTGGGTTTAGTATAGACAAAGTAGAGCCTAGGCTTTTTTCCTTTAATAGTCCATTTGGTGCATGCTCATCTTGTGATGGATTAGGAATAAAAATTATTTTTGATGTTGATATGATTATTCCAGACAAATCTAGAAGCATAAAAGAAGGTGCTATTTTACCTTGGGCTGGAGCGTTTGCGTTTTATTATCTGCAGGTGTTAGAACATGTTTTAACGCACTATGGCATATCAATTGATACACCATTTTGTAATATACCACATCATATACAACAAATAATCCTTTACGGCTCTGGCGATGTTTGTATACCTATGCAAATTAAAGATCAATCAAATACATATCGCTATAATAAATCGTTTGAAGGAGTAATTCCTTCGTTAGAGCGAAAATATAAAGAAAGCGATAGCGAACGAAAAAGATCCGAATTCGGAAAATATCAACGCTCTTTATTGTGTAAAAATTGCAATGGATATAGATTAAATGATAAAGCATTATCAGTAAAGATAGATAAGCTACATATTGGCGAAGTTGCTGATCTCTCTATTGGTCAAGCATTAGTTTGGTTTAAACATTTATCAAATATATTGAATGCAAAGCAACAAGAAATAGCAAGACTTATATTAAAAGAAATATGTGATAGATTACAATTTTTAATCGATGTAGGTTTAGATTATCTCACCTTATCGCGGTCATCTGGAACATTATCTGGTGGAGAAAGCCAGCGTATAAGGCTCGCGTCTCAAGTTGGATCAAGATTAACAGGAGTGATGTATGTGTTAGATGAGCCGTCTATAGGCTTACATCAAAGAGATAACGATAAACTTCTAAGAACCATGGAAAATTTGAGAGATCTTGGCAATACCGTTATTGTTGTAGAGCATGATGAAGGATTTATGCATTCAGCAAATTATATAGTGGATATGGGACCAGGCGCTGGGGTGCATGGTGGAAATATTGTAGCAGAAGGAAATATAGATGATATAACAAATAGCAAACACAGTATAACTGGAGCTTATCTTTCAGGAAAAAGAGAAATTCCTACGCCATCAAAGAGACGTACTGTAAATCTCGAGCATTCTATTAGAATTGTTAATGCACGTATGCATAATCTTAAAAAAGTAACTATAGATCTTCCCATAGGTGTATTAACTTGCATAACAGGGGTCTCTGGCAGCGGTAAATCTACTTTGATAATGGAAATATTATATAGTAAGATAGTAGAATATTTTTCTAATTCATGTGTATTACATGATACATATGATGAGATTATAGGAATTGAACAAATAGATAAGGTGATAGATATAGATCAAACACCTATAGGAAGAACACCAAACTCTAATCCAGCAACTTATATAGGCGTTTTTGATCACATAAGAGATTGGTTCTCAAAATTACCAGAAGCGCAAGCATATGGGTATAAGCGAGGTCGCTTTTCCTTTAATGTTAAAGGAGGGCGCTGTGAAGCATGTAATGGAGATGGTTTGATTAAGATAGAAATGCATTTTTTACCTCCGGTATATGTGCAGTGCGAGCAATGTTCTGGTAAAAGATATAATAATCCTACACTAGAGGTAAAATACAAAGGCAAATCTATAGCAGATGTTTTGGAAATGACAGTAGAAGAAGCATTAATTTTTTTTAAAAATATATCTGTTATACGCAATAAATTACAAACACTATCAGATGTAGGACTTGGATATATCAATATAGGTCAACAAGCAACAACACTTTCTGGTGGAGAGGCGCAGCGTATAAAATTGGCAAAGGAATTGTCAAAAAAATCTACAGGGAAGACTTTGTACATTTTAGACGAACCTACAACAGGATTAGGCTTTTCCGATATAGAAAAGCTACTAGAAGTAATACATACCATTGTAGATCATGGAAATACAGTAATTATTATAGAACACAATATGGATGTAATAAAAAATGCTGATTGGATTATAGATTTAGGACCAGATGGCGGAGCAAAGGGGGGAGATATAGTAGCTTTTGGGACGCCTGAAAAAATTGCTAATACAACAGAAGGTTACACAGGAAAATATCTGAGAGAATATTTAAACTTTTCATCATTAAAGCATAAAAAATATATAGAAAATCATAATCATTAATAGAACTAATACTAATAGATTTACTTAATATCTCACAGCAATAGAAATAAAGTATAAATATTTCTTAATTAATTATACTATGTGGTATATTCAATAAATATACTATTTATATTAAAATATTTGTGCTATTCGTTGATCTTTGGTATATTAGCCTTTTTATGTTTAAAGATTATAAATAGAAGATTCAATCTACTAAAAAATATTATGAAACATTTTTCTTTATCAGCAATCTTATCGTTAATTGTGACAGTATTATCGATTTGCAGTGCATTCGCTATACCTATACAACAATCATGCTCAATATCGAATGTTGTTTCAAAAATAGTACCAGCAGTTGTAAATATATCTACCACACAAAAAGCAAAAAAAGTAAATGGAAATCAATTACCTAGTATTTTTCCAGGAATTCCAGAGGATTTGTTTAAATTCTTTCAAGGATTTCCCGAACAGCAAGCACCTAGAAAAACTTATTCGCTTGGATCTGGTTTTTTAGTTAGTTCTGATGGATATATTGTAACAAATCATCATGTAGTGGAAGGAGCAGATGAAATAAATATTACTCTTAGCAGTAAAAAAAATCTCTATAAAGCAAAAGTTATAGGGAAAGATCCTAGTACCGATATAGCTTTACTTAAAATAGAATCAAAAGATAAAAAACAACTACCATTTTTAGAATTTGCAGATTCTGATAAAATTAACGTAGGAGATGTAGTCATTTCCGTGGGAAATCCATTTGGCCTCGGTGGTACTGTAACATCTGGCATTATATCTGCAAAAGGTCGTCATATAAAAAATACTGGGTATGATGATTTTCTCCAAACCGATGCCGCAATTAACAGTGGCAACTCTGGTGGTCCACTTTGTGATATGGAAGGTAAGGTTGTTGGAGTAAACTCTGTTATTTTATCTCCATCTGGAGGAAATATAGGTATAGGATTTGCTAGTGCATCTAATATTGTGCAACCAATAATACAAAAATTAAAAGAAAAAGGAGTAATAGAACGTGGCTGGCTAGGTGTAACAGTGCAGGTAGTGGATAGTGAAATGGCAGGAATCCTTAACTTAAACGATCCACAAGGAGCTTTAGTGACTAAAGTTGCTCCAAATAGCCCAGCTTCTAAAGCTGATATCAAACCAGGCGATGTGATATTATTATACAACGGTGTAGAAGTTGGTGATACTAGTCATTTAGTGAGACTTGTAGGTGATACAGTACTTAATGGAAAAGCTAAAATATTAATTCTTCGTAACGGAAAAAAAATCAATGTAGAAACAACTATAACAAAACCTCAGGTTAATGAAACTTCAAAAAACAATCACGGAAACAACATAAAAGAAAAGACCTCTACTATAGAAGATGATTTTCTTGGGATAACAGTAGCAGATCTTGATACAGAGGTAAGAAATAGTTTTGATATAGAAGAATCCGAAACAGGAGTGGCTGTTGTTGAAGTTAAGCAAGAAAGCATGGCAGCTTTTAGTGAACTCAATGTGGGAGATGTAATAAAGTCTATTAACCAGAAAGAAGTAAAAAATATCAAAGATTTTGCACAACTTATACAAAAGGCCAAAAAGGAAAAATCAAAAAGAGTGTTATTACTTATTGTGAGACCTGGAGCTGGTTCTATCTTCATGGTTATTAGTACTAATTATGCAAATTAGTTATAAATTTGCACACATTTCTCTGCTTATTATATAGGTTTTTGTGTAAATTTATCTTTTAGTTGTATGTTGTGTAACGTATGTAATACTGCGAATGTTATCTGTATGGGCTATATGGAGTATTATTTTCTGTTATCTCATAGATGTCATAGATTTATGCTGTACATTTGCTCTCACGTTTTACTGAGAGGTATTATGGCAAATAGAGCCGCATCATTAGTGCGGTATATTTAAAAGTTTTCACCAAAATAACGACTATATATAGGCCTATCAGCAGTGTTTTAGTCATAATTCCATGTTTTGTATTATACAAATAATAATTTTAAATAGAGATAGAGAATAATACTGGTATAAACAGATATTTAACCTTGCCATGTTATAAGCCAAGATAGCATATAGAGAGATGCTATTTAGTTCGTAAGTTACTCTGGCTGTGAAAAAGAATGGAAGGACAAAATGATAAAATTATAAAAATTGTAGTGTGAGGGAGTGAATTATTCGTATAAAGAGTTCTGATATTATACGAACTATTTTTAATAAAATGATTGTATTGGCACTGTCAAATTAAGTAATTAAGTAGTAAACTAAATTGAATAAAGTAGATAAGAGTGTTAGATTGCTCACAGTTAGCAACACATTAATTACGATATGATAAGCCAAAATATTTCAACAAAAAGACATAGATATCCAATATCAATAATAAGTGAGACAATGTTATTGCAGCATAGATATAACTAAAACTATAGGGATATGTCAGAGCTTCTTTTGCAAATAGTATAGAAGAAAGCCTACGAAAGTACAAGGCATTGGTACAATAAAATGTTTAGTTTCACGAAGAAGTAGTTAGGATTGAGTATAAAGTATTGAGGATTAGTTGACCATTGATTTAAAATAAATTGCCAAGGAGTATTTCTTTTGATGGCTTTAAGTCGTTTAGCGAAGTTATAAGCCATCAAATAGGCATGCAGATGCTGTTTTAGCTCATCATTGAGAGGCATAATGGAAATTATTTACCGTGGCTTCTTTAAGAGTTCTATTCATACGTTCCACCTGTCCATTAGTCCAAGGATGCTTTACTTGAGTCTTTCTGTGCTCAATATTGTTCTCATTGCAAACACGCTCAAATATATGAATAAAGGCATTTTTATGATGATCATGATTCGTAAACTGAATACCATTATCAGTAAGAACTTTATGTATCTTATAAGGTACAGCTTGAATAAGGTTACGCAAGAACTCTGCAGCAATCATCTTGGTCTGGTTTTGATGTAGCTCTGCATATGCAAATTTGGATGTCCTATCAATGGCTACATACAAATATAACTTACCTTCAGCTGTTCTTACTTCTGCAATATCTATATCCAATAGAATATTGTTTGAACTTCTTTTTATCACCAGAAGTAGATGTTTGTTTTTTAGGTAAAACAGAGCAACCATGACGCTTTAAACAACGGTGAAGGCTTGATCTACTCAAATGAGGAATTGTTTTTCTTGTAAACTATAAAGCACATCATCAAGAGGCAATTGTGTTAGCTTTCTGAAAGCAACAATTGCCTCCTCTTCAGCTCCAGACAGTACTGTCGACCTAATCTCTTTAGGACCCATAGGGAGATC
>NZ_JAJBJC010000203.1 GCF_021811825.1 Candidatus Anadelfobacter sociabilis
TCCTTAGAACCAAGGAAACGTCGGAAAAGTTATCTTAAGCGAATAAATGAGAGATGGAGAACCGAATACGGTACTTACAAATCAAACGAGAACTCTATGATATCAAGCACAAAAGATAAACTTATATGTAGTAAATAAATCAAAAGATGATACTGATTCGTTCAAATACAAACGAACCTAGTCTCATTCCAACACATGAAGAAAAAACAAACGATCACCTAATGAAATCATTCTGTTCTGCTGACGATATAGATGCTGAAGATGTTTGCCAGTACTTTTTATTTTGTGTCCATCGCCATCTTCTAACTTTGTATAGACCACAACTTCCTATTGAAAACCCGAAAGTTATATTCAAATCTAATACAGTTCAATTAGGAGGTAAGTTCTAGTCTCATGATGTCATATCATTATATGAGTTTTGCATGTATTTGAATATCAGGTTTTAATTTAAACATTAGATTAGCAGTTCTTGAAAATAATAGCCTTATTACAATATTTTATGAATGAAAGAAGCTATTAAACTTATAAACAGCATGGAAACATATTTGAGATGATTTGAAGCTAGAAAAATCCTTACCATAATATTTCTAATAGATATATTTTACATTAACTATTTACCTTGATCTTTAGCTCATTATTGTATAGATTATGTGCATTTTTATTTTAGATATGTTAAGATACTCTAACATTAGTTAATTTCAAACCATTGCATTTTTATGAGCTATTTTATTACAAAAAACTTTTAGAGCCAAATAAATTGCTAATGTATATTTATAAAACAGAAGAAATCTATTTGCTAATGATTTTTATCTTTGTATTTTGGTAAATTTGCAATTAAATTATTTAAATAGAAGTAACCTATCCTTCTTTTAAAATACGAGCGATTCTTTGCTAATTCTGCTAATAGACAGTAAAATTAATAGATAAAATTTGCACTTATTAAGATATTTATAATTTGAGCAAATATGAATAATCTTATAGTTTTTGGTTATTTTTTTATTCTCGTTTTATTATTAAATTTATTTTTAGATCATGGAGTTGGATTTAACTTGGCAACATGAATGGATGCTATTAACGAAACTGACTTAGAGTTTGAATCAACTCAAAGACAGACCCAATAAAGGAAGAAAATAAAAGAGATGAAGAGGCTAAGAGGATTAATGAAGGACTGGAAGAAGAGGTTCATAAAGAACGAAAGGGTAAGTTGCGAAAGAGGTGCTAGTGCTTATTAACTAAATCATATTAAATGTATTAATTTAATAGAACTTTGAGCTTAATTTTTATTAATTCCAGACATTCTTATATGATCAATCCCAGCAAATTTTAATTGATAGAAAATTTATCTTCATGCACATATTTGATAAAATTAAAAATGCAAACCCATATTTTTTATAACTTCAATTAGATATGCGTTGCAAAGTTGCATATTTTTAAATGATGCATCAGACATATAACTTTTAAATTAGCATAATCTATCATAAATTTATACATACTATTTAAATAGTCATATATCATTTGATTCCAGTTTAGTTTTCAAATAAACACATTATAATTAAATGATCATATTTTTTAATATCATATAAATGCTTTCATTTTCAAAGCAAAATGGTTTAGGAATCATTAGAACTCATGGAGAGAGTGTAACTCATAGCAAAGAAGAGCACTATCATGTGATATTTCTTTTATTTTTTGTCATGCGATATTACACTTAAAGTAGGGTTATATAAAATTACGAGGGTTATTTAAATAATGATAAAAAACGATAATAATGCTGTTGATAGAGAAAAAACAGCTTTC
>NZ_JAJBJC010000204.1 GCF_021811825.1 Candidatus Anadelfobacter sociabilis
AAACACCTTCTGCCTTTAATTGATCGATGTCTTTACCGAGTGCAAGTGCATCAGGTTGAGCAAAGAAATTTGACATTAATTCATCATGGCTTGCTACAGGTTCTGATTCACTGTCAATTGGTGTTTGGGATTCAATAAATCCAATAAATTCTGCTGGAATTACTCTTCCTTGATGCATTAGTTGATAGAAACTATGTTGTCCATTTGTTCCTGGTTCTCCAAAAATCATTGGTCCACAACTCTTCTTCAATCTATGTCCATCGAGTGTGACAGACTTTCCATTACTTTCCATATCTAATTGTTGAATATGTGCTGGGAATCTTAATAATGCTTGGCTGTATGGAAGAATTGCTCTTGCAGAATGTCCTCTATAATTTACATGAATTAACGTCAATGAAATGTGACTTACAAAAGATTATTATAAAATCCTAGCATTCCAAGAATGACTGGTAGGCTATTTTCATCTATAAAACATTATGGTTTAAATTTACCATTCTTAAAATGATCATCCATTGCTTTAGCACCATCTAGAAAATCTGATACATTCTTATATCCATAATGTATCGAGAGAGGTAATACTCCAATTGCTGAGCAAACACTATATCTTCCACCTACCCAATCCCAAAATCCAAATACATTGTTTTCATCAATTCCAAATTTCTTTGTGGCCTCTATGTTTGTACTTCCTGCAACAACGTGATGTGCAATAAAGTCAGATTCATTAGTATCTGGAAAAGCTTCTCTATAATGCTTTACAATTTTAGCAGCTCAGGTTCTTGCATTGAGCATAGTTTCTGCAGTCGTAAAAGTTTTCGAATTAATTATAAACAATGTTTCTTCTAAATCAAGTCCTTCTAAAGCTCTATAAAAATCAGTAGGATCAACATTAGCTAAGAATCTTAATGCTCTTCCTTTAGCAGCTTCATATCAATCAGGATCATATCTTAAAGCTTCATAGACAAATTCTGGGCCTAAATAGCTACCACCAATTCCGATAACAATTACATTTTTAAGATCTTTTCCAGTAAATCCTTTAAAATCTCCTGATCTAACTTTTTCAGAGAATTTTTGAATTTTATCTCTGACTTCCCAGACAGCCTTTACTACATCACCCTCACCATCAACTTCTAATTGTTGTTCTTTACTCATTCTTAGGGCAACATGCAAAACTGATCTCTTCTCTGTTGAATTGATTTTAGTTCCATTAAACATAGATTCTATCTTAGATTTTAAATTAACTTCTTCTGCAACAGCCGATAATCACCTAATTTATCATTATTACTTCACATCTTATCTCCAAATAATTATTTTTTAATAGATAAATTAACTGATTATGAATCAATAAAAATCAAGGTTTGCATTAATTTAGATATTACTTCATTAACTCTTGATCAATCTTTGTATGAGTGAAGTCAAGTACTACTCCATCATGCTCAACTACCTATTAATATGTCAGTCTTTAAATGTAAATTTTTATTAAGATATAAAATGAATCTTAATTGGTTTAAAGATTTTATGAAGAATCTTTTTGAAAGTATCTAAGGATGTGAATGATAAACTATATCTTACTAGTGAATTATTTCTTTCTTCATCAGCAAGTAAGTGTTTTAAATGAGTACTTGATAATCTTTCTTCATAATTATGCAACAATGCTTTGACTGAACTAAGATCTGTGAAGGAAGTAGAAGATTCCATCTTAATTAATTTAATGATATTATTAAAGTATTTTGAATTTAATAAATATAAGTTATAGAGGACATTCTGCAAGAGCAATTCTTCCATACAGCCAAGCAT
>NZ_JAJBJC010000205.1 GCF_021811825.1 Candidatus Anadelfobacter sociabilis
CGTTTCTTATAACCATAAGGGTTATAAATCTTATGATGCACAACAAATGGAACTACCACTAAACGTCTCAAGAGCTCCACAAGACGATTGCACACTCTGTCAGTAGTAAATTTATAAAAAATTCATACAGATATATAACAATCAATATTCAGCAGTTTTGCTTTTACTATATCCATGTGAAAATAACAAATGAGAGGATTATCTAAATCTCTTACATATGTCGATGCTTCTATTAGGTAAAACTGAATATCTATGACACTTGAAGTATCTTATATAGAATTGATCTAGTAAGATCATACAGTACTTTCTAAAAGTCTGCACAATACATAACAGTAATTCTACTATCTTTTTGAATGCTGCTATCGTCTCCTCCTCTGATTCGGATAGTGTTTGTTGATTTAATCTTGAATTAAGATATAGACAGACATTTTAAACTATCTCGCCTTCTATACTTTATAGAATAAATGGTTGAGATTAAATCATTATTGCCGTTTTGCTATACTCTTTTGATTCTTGCATATCTTTTTACAAAACATCTTCCACTCATATAGCATTCGCATTCGATATTTGCGCAATACGCTCTTTCTCCATAAATTATTATCTTCATATACTTATACCATAATTCCTCAAAATTAAGTAGATAGCGTTTATGTGCAGTGGGATAGCACTTACTGCTATAGACTATACAACATAGATTTAGAAATATATGTGATATGATTGGTATATTGCTATCTCACCCCTCAATACAAAGTTTTTACTTTATCAAATTCCTCAACATACTCAATATAGTATATTGGCGATCTATTGTTTATTTTTTAAAAAAAGTCCATTTTACCTATTCACACTCAATTGTTGATGTTTTCTATTAATCATTTTATGACCAATTAAGGAGGAAATAGCATATAATGATCAGCTAAATATGGTTTTAGTATATCACGCTAGAGTGCTTATGCTATGTTCACCTATACAGCTATAGAAAAGTATGCAGTTCTTGTAATAATCATAACAAAGAAAAAATATAATTTAAACTTGATAATATTATTACTTGGTATTTAATGAAGCTGTTGATGATAGCATATCTTTAGTATAGCTTAAGTAAGCTTCATATAGTATTGAAGCAACATCTATCTTTCTTCTTCTTTTGATATATGGCAAAATTATATACTACACACTATATGTATGTGCTCTGAGTAATTCAAGGGTAGATATTAATTGCAGTACCCACTTCTAATTGATTCACTAAATATTGTATCACAACCGGTATTTATATAATGTTTGTTGTTGCAATTTAAGATCTTAATCATTGCTATCCACTCCAGTACAATAAGTCTCCATATTAATTTGATGATAATTTTATGATTCACAAATTTTCTAGTTAATCATAGATTAAGTTAATAATAGTTGAAGATAGGAAATAAGATATGATATTGATAAGAATATTTCTTGTTTTTATATCTATATTTTGTTATTATGACGCTTACGCGGAAGGTAATAGGATGTATCTTGCAGCAGATTATGGCGTAAGTATTGCGCTAGATATGCCAAGTTATGATCAAGATTTAAAAAAAGAAAAACTGGGAAATTCTGAAGTTCTAGGGTTAGCTTTTGGATATAGATATGATAATGGTGTACTTGCGGAATTTGGGGTAAATCATTTTGATAATTATAATTATAGTGCTATATATCAAGAAGAGGAAGAAGAGCGTATATTAACATATGTTCTAAAACAAAAGATTTCCGCTAATGCTGTTTTTGGGAATCTTTATTTGGATTCTATTAACTTGAGTT
>NZ_JAJBJC010000077.1 GCF_021811825.1 Candidatus Anadelfobacter sociabilis
CAAATGACTTTATACAAAAAAACCTAACAACAGCATTAATCCAAATTATCAACTATTAAATTCCCACCTTACACACTCCTTGCCTTTTAAATATTTTTGTATAATACTCAAATGTCTATTTTTTCTGATTAAACAGATTCTAATATTATGTAGAATTTGTTATTTCAGTTTTGCTATTGTTAATGCTATCATTATGCTGCGAATTGAGACCAAACATCAATTTTCCTATTATACTTTCTAAACTAATAGATGATTGAGTAAATTCAATCGTATCACCGTCTTTTAAAATATCTGTTTCAGCTCCAGGAATCAATGTTAAGTACTTATCTCCAAGTAGACTAATACTTGTCACTTCAGCTGATGTATCTGTAGGTAACTTAACCTTTTGATCAATTTGCATAGATATGATAGCGGAGTAGTTGCTCAGATCTAATTCTTTAGCTATAACTTTTCCTATATTAACACCACTAACACTAACGTTACTTCCTATATTGATTCCATCAGCTTTCTCAAATGCTGCTTTTAAAATATATCCAGCACTATACTCTTTATCTACATTGCCACTACGATATATAACAAACACAAATAATATGCACAATGCCAACACGATAGCGCCAACTAATGTTTCTATAATACTTTTTTGCATTAAACCAAACTGAAACCCCTTAAAATCACAATTCTACAAGAATTTTTTAAAAAATAATAAAACTAATAATGAGATCCATTATAAACAAAGCAATCAGGAATTTTGTATTATCGAAAGACTATGCACATTACTTTCTCGCAATCCAGCGGCTGTAATTTCTACAAATTGACAATTCTTCTGCATTTCTGATATACTTCTATTTCCTGTATATCCCATAGATGCCTTAAGTCCGCCTAATAATTGATGCACTATACGACCGACATCTCCTTTATAACGTACAAAACCTTCAACACCCTCGGGAATAAAATCTCTCGAGCACAAGTTATTTTTTTGAAAATAACGTCCAGCAGAACCGCTTTTCATAGCAGCTAATGAACCCATACCGCGATAGAGTTTATATTCAATATCCTCTATGATTACTACTTCACCTGGAGCTTGATCTGTACCTGCTAATATACCACCTAACATCACACAATCAGCACCCGCTGCTATTGCTTTCGCTATATCTCCAGATGATTTGATACCACCATCGGCTATAAGCGTAACAGCATTTTTATGTGTAAATTCTGCTATCTGCATTATTGCAGTAAATTGTGGTATACCCACTCCAGCTACAATACGTGTTGTGCAAATTGATCCAGGTCCTATACCAACTTTTATACCATCAGCCCCCCCCTCTACCAAAGCCTTAGCAGCCTCTACAGTAACTATATTTCCCGCTATTAATCCAACATTTTTCTTTATCTTTGAAATTTGCTTTACTGTTTCAATAACGTTTTTGTTATGTCCATGTGCAGTATCTACTATAAGACAATCTACTCCAACATCTATAAGAGCTTGAGCACGACTTAAACCATCTGTTCCAGTTCCTACAGCACCAGCAACCATTAATCTTTGTTTATTATCTATCGTTGCATTGCAATACTCATTTCTATCAAATTTATAGTTCTTTACTAATGATATTTCTTTGGATTGTTCTTCAATATTCATACTCCTATGGATCACACCAATACCACCATAAAGAGCAATTGATATAGCCATAGGATAAGTAGTTACAGTGTCCATTGCTGCAGAAAGTATTGGCATTTTTAACGCAATACTTTTTGTAAGCATAGTACTAACTGAGACATTTTCAGCTAGTACATCAGATTCATTCGGCACTATTAATACATCATCAAAACTAAGGGTCTTTGGTATAATTTTCATAACTATTTACTGCAGCTACTATCAACATACATGATGGAGATTCTATACTATATCACAATATATCTCAATAACAAAATCCCTTTTGATACATCATTAAATATTCATGTTTAGTAAATATATTATCACGCAGTAAATTTTAATGTATCTTATTATCAAAATATATTTCTGATGAGTACAAATTGTAATCATTTTATAGATTTTTTACTATATTTTATAATATCGTATAATCCGTACAATCCGCTCAATACTATTATGATATAAGATATGTATGTAAAAATAATATTCTTTAATGACATATTCTGTAATATCAAATTAATTAATAGTATTCCAACACTTACGGTGAATGCAAAGAGAAAAATATTACTATTTCTATGATTTTTATATCCATGTAATATTATTGCTACAATAATCATAGTAATTGTAATATTTATTAGCGGATATATAATTCGTTGATGCCCGTATGTAATGATCTTATTACGCTGCTTTTGATTTATACTTAAATTTTTATCTAACCAAAGCATCTCTGTAATATAATATTCATTTGCTTCTAACATCCTATCTTTTTTAATTCCTATTAGTAAATCCAAACTAATTTCAACATTATAATTTTTAAAAAATAATATTGAATTATGCTTTGTTTTCTTATTTTCTTCTTGATATGAGCCATTATACATGACTAATTTGATTGAGTTACTTGTTTTGACTACAATTAATTCTCCATGTTCAGCAGTCATAACAATGCTATTTTGTTTATTTCGCGAATCATATACAAAGATATTAGAAAATTTATTCTTCCCTATTTTATAACCAACATATATTGTCAAACCAGAAAGTTTGTTAAAACTACTCTCTTCTATAAATAATGTAGCATATTGACTCTCCACTTCTTTTTCAAGAACACAAAATTTCCTATATCCTAGTGGCATAATATAAAAAGATATAAGATAGTGCAGAATACATACTAACAGCGTGAATACAAGAAATGAACTAGTAATTTGCATCTTTGTTACTCCCAAAGATTGAAGCATTATCAGCTCGTTATCAAACCATAATTTCCTTGTTACATAAAGCAAGGTGGACATAAGTGCTATAGGCGTGATAATAAAAAGTGTATATGGTATGATGTATAGAGATAATTGCAAAAAATACCTTATAGGGGGATTGTGGCTAAAAATTAATTCGATAATTTTAATGGATTGTATAATCCATATTACAGACAATACAGATATTATAATAATTGCATATGCTAATAAACAATGCATTACAATATATTTTGTACTTAGATAACTAAAATTGCAATACGACTTCTCTAACACGTTTGTTGCTGTAGACTGTTTCTTCGCCATATCAGTTGCAAATGATATATAACCAATTTATAACAAGCGCATTTTTGCAATAAAATATTTAATTTACATCTCGATACATAACATCATATAAATAATATGTACAATATATATTCCTACAGCTATAAATTTGACAGTTGAATATTTCTTGTTATATATTGCTCCGCAATAATGTAATTTTTTATGTAAAATGTAGTTATGGAATATTTTGAGATATTAAATTGGTCAGTTTTTACTACTGTTGTTGGTTTAATATTATTTCTAGAACTACGATTATTGAGAAATACAAACAAACAAGGGTATTATTTTACAAAAAGAACATTATCTCTGCACACACTATTATTAGTGATGATTAGTTTTTGCTTTGCTATATTCATATATTACACAAATAATTCAAAAGATGCTTTAGATTTTATCACATGTTATTTTTTAGAAATTTCATTAAGTGTTGATAATCTTTTTGTCTTTTTACTCATATTCAAATTCATGAAGATCAAAGAAACTAACCAACACAGAGTATTGTTTTGGGGGATTATAGGTGCAATTATATTACGCCTTATTTTCATATATTTCGGATTTTCTTTAACCCATAAATTTGATAAAATATTTTATGTTTTTGCAATTATGCTATTGTATAGTGGTTATAGAATGATTTCACAAAATCATTCTATTAATCAAGAAGTATCTGATGAAAATGGAGTAAGATTAATAAATTTTATCAGTAAAATTTTTAGAGTTAGTGACGATATGAGCGATAATAGTTTTTTTATACGAAATCAAAAAGATAAGAAAATTTATGTAACACATGCTTTTATTGCTCTAATTATCATAGAAAAAGCTGATTTATTATTTGCTGTTGAATCAATAACCGCCGCATTATCGATCAGTGATAATTTTTTTGTGATCTTTAGTGCTAATATCTTTGCAATAATTGTATTGCGTTCAGTGTATTCCTTTACAGTTATCTTATTAGAACGCTTTAAATCTCTTCACTATGGGTTAGCAGCAATTTTTATATTTATTGGAAGCAAAATTATTCTTGGATTACATGGAATACATATTACTAATGCCATCTCTCTCGCTTCTACCATTATGATGATAATTATACCATGTCTATTTGACTATACTAAAAAATATTATCAAAAATAACATTATCAAAAAAAATATAATCTTTAATTAGTGAATACATTCCATCATTCATCTTAGTAATTATTGTGAGTCAATAATTTTTGATCTGCATGGATTCTCTCAAGAGAATATTGTAATATTCTGATCTTAATATCTGCAGTAATGCTAGTATTTTATCTAACAGAGCTAATATTATCCCACTACGCACAACATTCGTATGAGATGATTAAGAAAATGATAGTAATTAAAATTAGCATTTGCTGCAATTCTAGCAATTTTTACAATGTCATTTACAACCAATCTACCACAATCATAGATATTGATTGTCTGTCTATAATTCAAATCAATAACATTAAAATGAATATTAACATTTTTAAAACATAACATTAGTAATTACAGTTTATGAGTGTTTTGGCATTATTTTTCTCTTCTAAAAAGCGTCCTAAAGGATCTATATATAGTGCTTGAATTGTGCTATCTTTTAATTATCTTATTAATTGTCTTATTAAAATTCTGATCTAGTGACTATCGTCTATTAAAAAAAGCATGAGAACTATATTACTATCAAGAGATGCCTGCTATATTTGACAGCACAGATTTCTGCAAATAATTATTGTGAGTTGTAATGTTTTTTAATTGTTGTAAGAATTGCTTGATTTCATTATTTGGAGTAATTGACATATTGGAGTCAATATGTAATGATCTTATAGTATTTCGTATAAAGAAATATATTAGATAATCTATCATCAACCTCCTCTTTTACCGCATCTTTTAATTCTAAAGATGATGAAGGATGAATGAGAAATTACACCTAAGTCGGAATACAAAACCTCAAGATGAGTTATTATACTGATGTTTGCAAAGATTTTTTGATATGATTATGATTCAATTTTAGCTTCTTGAGATTATCTAATGTTCTTAAATTAGATAATCTGTTGCTCTGTATCTTATTATAACTTAAATGCAGATCTGCAATATATCTCAAACTCTTCAAATGCTCTAATACACTACCATAAATATTGGTTCCAGCTAGATTTAATGAAATTAGTTTTTTTCTAACCGCTTATTAGTTAAAACATGCTAAATCTTTATTACCAATTGAAGTACTAATGAAATTTGGGTTTGTAATAGTTTTAAAACAAAGAGTTTTTATTGTATAATCAGAAATTTTACATTTTTTGATATCAGTATACTTTAGTGTAGCGAAAGAAGTATTGTTTGTTTAGTATCTTGTATAAAATCAGAGCGTAGTGAGCAAAGTATCTGGTGTTCTGAAGGATTTTATAAATATTCACCTCTGTTGCTTTTTGTCGAAAGCAGCATTATTGATCACAATAACGGATTGTTTTGAAATGCAATACTGGGGCAGTAGCCACCTCTCAACTCAAGTTGTAAAAAC
>NZ_JAJBJC010000206.1 GCF_021811825.1 Candidatus Anadelfobacter sociabilis
CCCCTATTTTGCTATATAAAATAGAAAAATAATATGCAAATTTGAATTAATTCATTTAGAAATTACAATGGTTTGTTTAATTGAGAAAGAAGCTCACGTTCTCTCTTTTGTAAATATTCAACTTGTCTTTTAAGATTTTTATTTTTATCCTCTAACTTCAAAAGCTCATTTTTATCATGAACCTCTTTAAAAGCTTCACTTCCCATAACAGGAGCTTGCTCTTGAAAAGCTTGAACTGTTCTGGATATTTCTAATCTTTCATGCTCAACATGCTCAAGCTTTTTCTTTAATTTTTGATTTTCAAGCATTAAAGTAGAAGTTACATAATCTGTAGATAAATTAGTTTTATTCTTTGCGGGATTTCTTTGAATAGCTGATCCAATAAATACATTTTCTAGGTTTTCTAATTTAGAATTCAAAGTATTGTTTTCAAATAAAACATTTTCATAATCTCTTTTTGCAAGTTCTTTTTGAAATCGAAGTTGATGATTTTCTTGTCTTAATCTAATTGTTTCTAAATCAAACTCTTGCAGTAATTCCTGAGCAGAAAAATCTCCACCGAAATTTGTTGATGATGCACCTCTCTTTCCACCAAGTTGACTGTTTGCTGAAGGTGGTTTACTAAGATCGACTAATCCTCCTTCTCTTCCAGATCTAACTAATTCACTTTTCGGGCCTACTCCAATTTCAATCTGAAAATCATCAATTCCTTTAATTGGTGGAAGTCTTACATTACTAATTTGCTTTGGTAATTCTATAGGCTTTCCTCCATTCAAAGAATATATTTGATTTTTAAGCCATTCATTTTCAAGTCTGAGTCTATGAGCCTCAACTTTCATACTATGAATTTCTTGTTCTAATTTATCCATTTGAATAATTGGCTTATTCTTAATGTTCATTGTTCTTGTTGCATAGTTTAATGTGCTTAAAGTTTCTTCAAGATAAACATGTGAAGGAGAAACTCATGCAATCATAAGTGCTTTTGCTCTTCCTCCTAAAGAATCCATTAATAACATTGTTAATTTTGAGTCTCTATAAGGAATATGTTTTCCTGCCTCCTTCTTTTTCTCAGATAAAGATGAAATAACTTTTCCTAAAGTAAAAAGGGACCTGTTAATATTTCCTGTTTCTTTAAGCATTTCACCTTTAGACTTTGTTTCTTTAAGTCTTTCTGATCCAGCTAAATCTACAAATGAAATTTTTCCATATTTATTTGAAAATGTGTCCGTCATCTGCAACTGTTTCAGAGATTAGATAAATTGTTAGGATTGAATGAGATCTTGAGCTGTCTTTATTTAGTTCATGAGAACCAGATTTCCTATTTTTCATTCCTTCATGCAATACTGCAATTAAATCATCAGGCGATGTGCATTCTACAACCATGAGTTCTTCAACAAAGAATCCACTTTTTGCATTCCATCTTCATTGTAGTACCCCTGTAGATGGATTAAGAATATCTCTGAGTTGTTCATTATAAATCTCCATAAAAGCTGCATGAACATAAAATTGTTCCTTTCTCATCGTCATTCTTTCCCACATATATCGAATGCTTCTCGGTATTAATCCATCATTATTATCTGGTACCCATCCCTCTTTACCTAATTTATCTTCAACTCCTGCCATTGTATATGTTTTGCCGCTCCCTGTTTGTCCATTATTTCTGTATCGATGTTGCTATCTTTGTTATAGATAAGTGTCTTATTTAATTTCGTTTTCTCCATTAACTCTCCTTCTTTCTATTTCTTCAAGGTCTTTGTCAATTCCATTAATTGCAAA
>NZ_JAJBJC010000207.1 GCF_021811825.1 Candidatus Anadelfobacter sociabilis
AGTATCTCCAAAATTGTTGTTGTGACTTTTTTTATATCTATTGTTTTATTAATAAATAAAGAGCTTATTTCTTTTGAAAAACAGAATGTTATACATAAATTTTTATCAAGTTTTTTAGTAAAAATAACCCCAAAACCCCGATTTAATGATGAATGATTGAAATTAATTTTATATTTATCCATTATACTATACAACATAAAAAAGACATCTAATTTTCTAAATTTGATATAATAAAGATAACTCAAAATTAAACAAACTCCAAATATCCTCTATTAAATATATCATTCATATTTTAGATTATTTTCCAGATTTACAAAAAGATTTAAAAGAAATTGATTAAATTTAAAATGATATAAATGTTACTTGAATCAATATATGTATTTAAATTTACTAATTATGAATTAATTAGTCTTTATGATCAAATGATTATTCTCAAATTAATAAGGCCTGGTTCCAGTTATCTTCTCATATAGAAATAGTACAAAAATAACAATTGATGTAATCGATATATAAATAATCATAATCCATCATAAAATAAACTTGTAAGTTGGAATATCATCTATTATTTTTAAGTAAAATACTCATGGTAATATAAATCCAATTAGTGGAAAAGTTGTAAATCCTCAAATAGTAATAGCATCATCAATGCCTGGAAAAGCTACTGCAATTACTAATGTTATCATTCATATAATTATTGTAACAACGAGATTCTGATTTTCATTCATACCATCTTCACTAAAGAAGAAGTCTTCAACTGTATCTTTTGCAGGAAGAATAACAAGTGGAGTAACTACAATTACTGTTAGAAGTAGAGCAACTATTCCAATATCAAATGCGATGCTGTCATATTCAACTTCAAGGATATCATTCTTTGAGTTAAGCACACTAAGTCCAGTATAGTGTCCAACAAGTCCTAGATATCCAAATGAGCCAACTAAAACATACATAATTACAACAGATAAAGAGCTATAGAAAATAACCTTTTGCATATTTGAATAAGATTTATGATGCAATTCTCTGTAAATTATTGGAACATTTGGCTGATATAAATAATTGAAATTAATATAAGGAATAGCATGAATCATACCTCCGATTGTAAAATTAAAATAAGAAGCATTAACAAAATTATTCCCAATATTTGGCACTAGTTTTCTATCAAAGAAGAATAGTCACATGATTAATAAAATAAAATAGGCTGAACAAATAACTCCAATTAATGATGAAAATCGAAGAGTATTAATTTTTCTTGGAAGTGACATAGGAATTAAAATAAAAAACACATAAATTGATGCCCATACAAGTTCGCCTTTAAACTGAACCTCACCTAACATGCTTGGAACATTTTCTACTCCCATTACAATCTCAAGAATATGAGGAATTAATGTTTTAATATACACAAGATATGTTATAGCAAATCCTATTAATGTAACAAAATTTGATACACCTGTAAAAATTTCCATGTTCTTGCCATATCAATGTTTTGCAAAATCTTCATACTTATCTTTTCCAAGTTTCTCTGCTCAACTTATGAGCAACATCGAGCAAAAGTATGATGTCATAGCTCCAAAAATTATATAAAGAGAAGCAAGAATAATTCCATTTCTTGATGATAAATAGGGAAGTGAAACAGTTCCTGATCAAAGTATTGCCATAATTAATGTAAAAACTGCACCTTTAAGACTTCCAGCTTTGAAATGGTTAATTACGTATTCAAGAGGGAATCAAGTATAATGAAATATTAGGCCTCAAGTACTTTTATCTATTTTATTTG
>NZ_JAJBJC010000208.1 GCF_021811825.1 Candidatus Anadelfobacter sociabilis
CAGATCCAGCCTTTACTGCTTTCTTCAATGGACTTATAGGTCTTTCATCAATTATCTCTGACATCTCACCTCTGCTTTGGTCTAATTAAACTTCTTTAATTTGAGTCAAATTAATGTACTTTGAATAGAAGATACCCCGATTGCTGATCTTTTTGTTTAGTTTATCCATATCTTGGCTTCACCAGCATTCTGCCAAGAATACAGTTGAATTTCCTCAGTCATTGCTTTGTGGCATTTGCTCAAGATGATAAGGATAGGATTCTGCATATAAACTTGTGCTTCTCTTATTCTCTGCTATTGACTTCATTGTAGAATAAAAATCATGAGAAGAAATAAACGATTGTTCATTTGATTTTAAAAACTTCAAGTTATTTTCTGGAATATCATTCTTGGTTATGTGAAACAGAAGAGGATAATAGTTCTCTATATATCTGCTATTGTCTGGAAATGCAGGAAAGCGAAGAGTGAGGGCATGAGCTCCATGATCTGACACTATTGTGATGAATGTATCTTCAAAATATCCACTATCATAAAAGAACTGAAGAAAATCTGCTATATCTTGATCTATATATTTGATTAATTCTCCAAGCAATTCGTGAGCTTCGCTAAAGTGAGTTCTAAATAACTTTCTGTTTTCTGGATAGGAAGTCCAAAATTGTTTTAGATACTCTAGTTGTATTTCATGAATATTTTTGCCGTATAATCATCTCCTTACAGAAGAACTTTTGCCATGAAATATTGTTAAAGAAGTAAAATCGTCATTGTCATAGTTTTTGTCTCATGCAATACCACCTCCCATATGAGTCCATCTGTGAAAGCTTGGATTTAAAGTTTTAATCGAATTTGAATGTGCTTCTCAAGAATCTTTAAAGAATCCAGTAATATAACCATTTTTAGAATAAGAATCAAATATATTATTATTGGTATCTGTTAAAGGTCCAACTTCACCAAAGTACATTGCATCATTTGTATACAGAGTGTTATAAAATACAGAATAGTATCTAAAGTATTGAAAAGTAGTAAACTTAGAATCAATGTTATCAACAAATTTACTTATCCACTCAGCAGTTTTTGGCATCTTACGAAAGAAATGTGCTCTTGACAAATTATCAAAGTATAAAATTAAAACATTTTTATCAAGCCTATTTTGATATGTCCCATCTTCCTTTTCTCTTTTTATTATTTTATCTCTTAACTGTTTTTGTCCTTCTGCTTGTGTTTTACTAAAAATAAGAATTATAACATAATATTAAAATATACTCCGAGAGAACTTTTAATTTTACTTTTGTTTTAGATTTACTCCAATGATTCCTTTATTTTGGATTTGAAATATCTAGTGTAAATTCTATTGAATCTTTTGTAATCTGTGGTATATCAGGGTCGTTCATATCAATAATCCCACTTCTAGTCTCATTTCTATATAGAGTTTGATTTGCAAGAACTTTAAAAGAGCTCCATTCTGTTCTTGGAAATCCAAGAAGTGTTACTCCCTCTCTATTTCTAAGATTTTCATTAAGTATACTTTTATCAAAAGTTTGATCATTTTCATTGCATTTCTTAGAAAATTTATTAAAATCAAACCAATTATTTCTGATTCCAAGCTCACATAAGGTAGGAATGGGGACATTACAATGAATTCCATCATTAATAAGATAATTTCCTTTTAATCCATTTATCCATCCATCTCAACTATTCCTTATTCTGAATAAGTAAAATAAAAGGACTAAGATTGCTATTCATATAAAAACACTTGAAAATAATAACT
>NZ_JAJBJC010000078.1 GCF_021811825.1 Candidatus Anadelfobacter sociabilis
CCTGATCTCAACCCAATGGAGAAAAAATGGGCTCACGCAAAACGCATTCGTCGTACCAAAAATTGTTCTATAGATGAAATATTTAATACTTATTTAATATAACTCTTTTATACTGTTTTAGATATAATATAATGGATGAGGTCAAAAGTTAGCAAAACAGACCTTTAGAAGAGGTTTATATCATTGTTTATTTTGATGCTTTAATAGTTAAAGTAAGGCAGGATAAGAGGATTATTAACAAGGCGGTATATATGGCTTTGGGCATAGATTTAACCGGTAGAAAAGATATTTTAGTTTTATGAATCAGTGAGAACGAAGGCGCTAAATTTTGGCTAAATAATTTTACCGAAATGAAAAATAGAGGATTAAAAGATATCTTGATTGTTTGTAGTGATAATTTGACCGGTACGAGTGAAGCTATATATCTAAAACAGTATAAAAGAGTTATATTAAATAAGTATTAAATATTTCATCTATAGAACAATTTTTGGTACGACGAATGCGTTTTGCGTGAGCCCATTTTTTCTCCATTGGGTTGAGATCAGGAGAGTAAGGAGGCAAGTAAAGCAAAGTATGGCCGGCGTCCTGCAGGATTTTGCATGTCTTTGCCTTTATGAAAGGAAGCATTATCCATAACAATCACGCTTTTTTCAGATAAATTGGGCAATAAAATTTGCTCTACCCAAGCTGTAAAAACTGCTGTATTAACAGAGCCCGTAACTAAGCCAACGGCAATTAAAGTGCTGCCTATCAATGCTCCTATAGCATTGGTTCTTCCTTTTACGCCCCAAGCATGTTTCCCATAGCACCGTTGTCTTTGTATCGAATATCCATGGGTTCTCGGCATGTCATGCGTAAAGCCGCTTTCATCAATGTAAACTATCGGCTTTTCTTCACTTTTTATCTCATCAATTTTTTGGTAAAACATAGATCTTTTTACGGGAGCAGCTTTGGGGTGATTCAGAGTTTTTTTTATATGTGACACCAATACGCTTTTTAGCATGCTTTATCCCAGATGCACTTACTCCAAGTCTTCTTGCTCTTTCATAACCGTAAGAATCAGGGTGGTCTTGTATATCTTTTTTTAAAAATTTAGTGCAACTTGCGCTCTCCAATGCACTAAAAACACTGGGAAAAGAATCTTTTAACATCCCCAATACGATTCCTTCCTGTTCTTCAGGATGATTATTGATATATTTTAAAATCCGATCGCTTGAAGCATGAAAACCTCCTACAAGAAGAAATGTTTTATCGGCAAAATGAGAACTCATAAAAATTTATCAAATAAAAATTTGATACAATATACTCTATTGAAGCAACAGTAAAACCATATTAAACCAAGGATCTGGAAATAACGATAGCTTCATAAAAACATCGTCATTATACCACTAATAAGCTATACCATCAATACCTTTTATAAATCTTTCACAAGAAGTATACTTATCTTTCTATTTTTTCTCAGCAGATCTGAGGATCTCTGCTCTATATAATCTTGTTCATAGTCAATGCTTATTGTGCATACTTATTGTAGAATATATCCACGTGATAATCGCTTTCTGTGAATCCTTACCACTTCTTTCTCAAAGACACTTCTGTCTTTGAGGAGTTTTATCTTGAAGCCTCCAAGTTGATTCTTTAGTCCTCACCATTGCATAATACAAACCAATTCTCCAAACAAGGATTTCCTTAAGCTTATCCTGTAGTATCGAGTTTTGCTTTTATAGAGGAAGCTGCTTTGCTTTAAGGGAGGTAACATTGGGTGTTTTTAAAGTAATGGTATAGGTGATTGCTTATTTCCACATGTTACGAGACCGTAATCAGTAAGTCTTCAACTGTCAATATCTCTTTGCTTATTTTTTAAAGATCATACAAGATCACGTAATTTTTGAATTTCTACTTCTGATAAACCAGTAGCTTTTGCAATGAGTGATATATCCACCCCAGCTACAAGTAGGCTTTTCGCTATCGTGATTTCTCGCTCTTTCCTTCCCTCCTGTCTTCCTCGCTCTCTAGCGACTTACTGTATATATTGCTCTCTAGCTTTTGCATCTTTGGATATTTTCTCTGATGCTTCGTATGCTGTTAGCTCTTCGTTTGTGCAGTTATGCGCTTGTAGTTCTGTATATGCTTTCTTTATCACATCATCGCTGCTTTCTATCAACTTGTGTATATCTTGTGGATCATCAGCGTGCTTAAAGAAGTAGCACCATTTATCTTCGTAACTTTTTAGCTCATCTTTAGTTTTATTAAACTTTGGCAACTCTATGAATGTGAAAGAGAAATCTTTCAGATTTCTTTCGTGCGTTTTGTTATCTAATATCACATGTACTGATTTATATTTATCTTTATCCTTGAACATAGAGTATTCTCTTATAGCTAAGAATATCACTGCTTTGAGATGATCATACCCATCTCCACTTTCTGGCTGCAGCCAATATGCTTTTGATGCATAGTACTGTGCTCTTTTTTCAAAACCAGCTACTTTAGCAACTTGCATTTCAACAATGTACTGCGTTCCATCTTCATCCTCGCATAAGACATCTACAATACTTTGCTTCTTTCCAATCATTTCAGGAAGCTGAACTGGATTTAGTAATGTTACATTTTTTATTTCTTTCTTACCTTCTGTTTCTATGACATCATTTAAAAAATGTATCAGTATGTCCTTATTCTTCTCCGATCCAAATATCCTTTTAAAGGCTATGTCGTTCCTGGGATTTAAGTACTTGGTTATTGTCATGATATTAAATAGGCAATCGTTGCTATAGTGCTTTCAAAGAATTATAGCAGCAACCTCAACACATTGCAAATGTCGTGATGCTTGGAGCAAGCTGATGTTGTGGGCACGCAAATCTTATATCGACCAACAATCTGTATTCTATATAGAAGACCTATAGCATACTAGAAGATGTTTGCGCAACAATATACCTCACTCGCTGGTAAGGCTTTTGGTTCGGGGGGACGGGGGTGCGCCTGTTGCATCAGGTATACACGATCTATTCTTCGGCTTAGCCGTAACCCTTTTCTTATTATATTTATTATTCATTTATCAAAATCAATTGAAACTTTTTTAGAAACAAGAAAGCCCGACTGATGACTGAAGTTTTTTTAAATATATTTGACTATATTGGTACATATATGGTACATTATACAAAATAATTATCAATTTAAAATAATGAAATTATGGAAGCAGTTACATACACAGAAGCCAGAAAGAATTTTAGCAAAACAATACTTAACGTTTGTCAGAATCATCAACCTGTAATTATTACCACACAAAAACAAAGTCCTGTTGTAATGATGTCATTGGAAGATTATAATTCCATCAAAGAAACAATGTACTTATTAAGTACTCCTAAAAATGCTGCAAGGTTGGCAAAAGGTATAGCTGAAATAGAAAATCAAAAATATTCAGAAAAACAACTATTTTCAGAATAATAGGCGTTTTTATGAAAATTATGTTTTTGGATGATGCTTGGGAAGATTATTTATATTGGCAACAGCATGATAAAAAAATGTTGCAAAAAATAAATCAGCTAATAAAAGAAATACAACGTACTCCATTTTCAGGAATTGGTAAACCAGAACCATTACAATTTAAACTATCTGGTTATTGGTCAAGAAGGTTAACTCACGAACATCGATTGGTTTATAAAATGATAGATAGTAATGTGGTGATTATACAGTGTCGTTTCCATTATTGATGGGATTTTCTTACATAAATCATCCAAACGAACCTCAAATCATTTCTCGTCATTGCATTCCTCGGACAATTGTGATGAGTATAGATAAATACAACGAACTTACTAAATCCAAAGATATAGTCTCTTTTTTTGAACATTTCCCTTTAGTGGGAATGGATATAGATTTAAGCAGAGATAAATCAAAAAAACGTCAAATTAATATAGTGGAATAAGATCTTGTGTATTTATTGGATACAAATGTTATTTTCTAAACTATTAAAAGAGCTCCAAATAGTAATGTTATAAAATGGTTACATTCCATACCTTCTTCAAAAATTCGCTCTCACCGTTATCACCTTAGGAGAGATACGTAAAGGAGCAGAGAAACTAACAGATCAGCAAAAGAAGCAAAAAAATTTTGCAATGGCTCGAGGTAGATTTACTAATTCAATTTGAAAGTAAAATTATTTTTATTGACTCAAAAGTAGTGAATAAGTAGGGATATATTACAGCAATATACAATGTTCCAGCAATTGCTTGTTTAATTGCAGCATCAGCTATGGTACATAATTGTAAATTGGTTACACGAAACACCAAAGATTTTGATTCCATTGTAGGACTTGAGCTTATCAAGCCATGGAATAATTGTACAAACAAAGTAAACATTTCTTGTACTGATAGCTTACTGTTAATTTATAGTACCAAATAACTAAAAGATTAGACTTTTCTACACAAATGCAGTATACTTCGTATTATTAGATAATTTTGTACCAAAACATAAGATCAACGAAGATAGATAGGTTATGCAAGAATCAGCAGCAGTAAACAAGATCTCGAATTACAGATAGAATCTTCGCTCAGTGCTGGTTCCCAGAAGAATATTCGGTGAATCCGTGAGTGGCGGAGATAATAACCGTAAGCAACTCAACGAAATGCTAAGCTCCACCAGAGAAGGAGATGTTGTGGTAGTATATAAAATAGACAGAATAGCGAAGTCGCTAAGAAGTCTTATTGAAATAGTAGAACAACTCAGCATAAAGAAAGTTGATTTAGTATCTCTAGATTCAGGAGATAGATTTGACACAATATCCCCAATGGGCAAAGCCTTCTTTCAGATAGCTGGAGTCTTTGCAGAATTAGAAAGAGGTATGATTAATACAAGAACACAAGCAGGAATCGAAAGAACAAAAAGCTTAGGTATTAAATTTGGTCGTACGTCAGGTCAACTCAATAAAAATATACCAAATAAACATGATAGGATCAGAATTTTCCTAAAAGCAGGCAAAAGCTATGATTGGATCACAAAAGAGCTATCCGTTAGTAAAAAGACCATCTCTGATTTGCAGAAAACCCTATAATGATCTTAAGACTTTAATTCATGAGATAGTTTATTTATATCATACAGTTTTAGTCAGAGAGCTCTCTAATCTTACCACATATCACATTTTCCACTTACTTCTATGCAGCAGTACATAAATACTCTACCTTACAAATTTGCTCAATCCTTAGAGCAATTTGGTAAAAATTGCAAAATTTCCTAGAACGGTCAATGCCCCAAACGCATGTATTTCCAATCTTTATTATTTTCGCTAAAATAGTGAGAGCCAGCTTGAAAAAATTCTACAAAAAACTTTGGCATTTTTGATAAATCAATACCGTTTCTCAAAATAAAAATATAACTTAAGTTACTGATACGCGGCAGATAAGTAATCTCATAATCTGTACATTGTATATTATTACACAGAAAAATTATACCACCAAGATTCTGATATTCTGTAGCGGGAAAAAAATTACGAGGCTGAGTATAATTCTTCCTTGGTCTTTCTATTTTATCAGGCTCTTTTATTGCTATACAATCATATGTATTGCAATTTTCACCAAAATAATGAACAATCCTTTGACCAGAAAAAAGTGCAAAAGCTACGCAGTATACAAGCGGCTTATCAAGTAGAGGTAATAATGGGTTGCCATATTCACGAAAATCTATCGCAATTAGATACTCA
>NZ_JAJBJC010000079.1 GCF_021811825.1 Candidatus Anadelfobacter sociabilis
CAACATGCCCTTATCTTCAGCAAGCACCTTCACTGCACCACAACGTGCAAAGAACTTGAGTGCAAAAGCTTCTCGAATTAGTGCCTCATGATCAAGTCCCAATTTTAAAATGATAGGATTATCACCCCAAAACCCCAATTAATACAAATATAATTGAAATAAAAAAATAATTTTCTATAAAAATAATGGAAAGCATAAGATTATTGATTAAACATTACTCTCTTCCATTATTCCCGATGCTGCTGCTTTCTTCTTAAGACTCATGCTTTCTATATTTTCTTCTGTATAACTAACTCTGGCTACGTTTCTAATGTCATTCATCTCAAAGTCTAACTTAGACTTCATAACCTTAGCTCGTCTACGATAGTATATCAAGACTCCTACTGAGAGGCAGCATCCAATTGACATCATAAAGAATACGAGCCAAATGAATGTAGGAATTACGTTATGCCAAGGTTTAGCCATGTATATGGTGACTGGCTGATAAGGAACTGCTCCACCTTCTCTGTTAATACTTGCAATAACAACAAAGGTTGCATATTGATTTTTCTTCAAGTAATCATGATCCTTAGGAGTTATCTCAAGAGTTGTACCATCAATTCCAGAATTGATCAATTCTGCTTCATCTCTGCTCAATGCATGCTTAATTCCACAGACAGAATTCATGAATAAATTTGGCTTCTTTAATAAATAAACACTTGAATATGTTGGATGTGGAATAGATCCAGATGATGTTTGCTTTAGAATTTGATCCCATTTTAAATTTAGCTTTTTGTTTGATACCCAGTTAAATGTAATGATTCCACTATTTCCCGGATTGTATTGATCTAGACTAAATTGATAGTTATAGTTTGATCTATCTCTATAAACAATGTTGTATATACAGTTCTTTGTAGATTTCAAATAATCTTGATGTTCATCAACATTGCTTAGTTGCACTTTTACAAAATATGGACCATCAGCTGATCTAATATTAATTTCTTTGTTTCCGTTGATAAAATGCTTTGTTCTTAGAATAGGATTATAAGATTCATGTGCTTCTTCTAAATGCTTAAATACAAATGCTTCAACATCTCAAACACATGGAGTTAAAATTACATCAATGTCTTTGTTTCCGTTTGCAAAGAATTTGTAGATCTTATATTGTTTATTGTCCGATTGAATATAATCTTCTGTAGGTATATTTGGTGACATTATTGTAACAATATTTGCATTAATATTGACTGTAAATTTTGCAACTTTTGATTCCTTTAAAGCTTCATTATCTACGATTTTTGGAATAACTGTAAACAAGAAAACATATTGATCATCTCTTTCTGGATTCTGCTCAATGAATTTAATAGCACTTCTCTTATCTTTATCCCAAATTACTGCTCCAAACTCTGCTTCACCTTCTTTTGGGAAATTTAGATTATCTTCAGATATTTGTTTTGTGAATATTTTCTTTGAATAAACATCATATATAACTCCATTCATTAAAGAATTAACTTGCATTTTTAATTTAAGCTGAATATTTGGCGGATAATACATAAAATTAATTCCTTGCCTTTCATATGGATTAATAGTAAACTCTTGAGTAAATGAATCTGGAATTATTGTATAAGAATCATGATGAGTTACCTGTAGAATAAATTCTGAATGATCAAATTCTCCTTTTACTTTTATATAAACATTTTCTCCTGCTGCAAACTCATCTAATTTTGATCCCTCAATTTCTAGTGAATTAGATGTAGTTTCAGCTATTGATGACTTAAAGTCTTTTGAAGTTCCAACAGAATAAGTAATTTTTCCAAGATAAACTGAAGCAGATATTTTAAATCTCTTCTTTCTGTCTAGTACAAACATATATCCTTTATAATCATTTCTTTCGATTTGATCTTTGATAGGAACTCCCATTTTAATAAGTTTTGGAGTAGAAATATCTTCTTCTTGAACTTCAAGAACATATTTTGCACCATTTAAATTTGATTCAATGTTTACTAAATATGTTCATTTACTTCAGAAATTTCTATCATCAGTATTAATTATAATAGTTGAGTTTTGATCTGATTTAGTTTTCCATATGGAAGTTTTATCATCCATTGGGAAGAATTTTCTCATCGGTGAATCATCTAAATATTCAACATATCTGTTAATTCTCATAATTACAGATCCTGATAACATTGTCAATTCATACTTTAAGTTTTTATGAGGATTATGTACATATTTGAAAATTCTTTGCTTATTTGGCTCTTGATCTATCTGAATTCCTTTACCAGATCTTAATTGTTTAATTTGAAGTGGAGTATCTTCAATCTCCAATGAAATAGTAGTATCTTCCTTTGCATATATTCCAATAATATAAATCCCCTTCATTGAAGTTATTTTATTTTTAGTAAAATATTCATGATCAAGACTTATTTCTACAACTTCACTGAACCAATTGCTTGATTTAATATGATAATTTTCTTTATTTGGTAATGAATTTTGGTATCCAACATTAATATACATATCAATATCTGCGTCAACAGAGTAAGAACTAGCAGATACAACAATTGATCAAGTTTCTCATAGGCTTCGATATACAAAATAGCTAAAAGAATCTCTATCGATTTTAGCAGAAATAGGGGAATTTGAAGTTACTCTTGGAATTCTTGTATATGCAATCAAGGTATATTCAATTAAGCTAATTGCTTCTTCTCCTCGAACTCCAATTATCATAAGTCAATCCTTAAATTCTCCACATTCTTTTTGAATTTCTTTTCTTGTAAAATGAATAATTTCTGAATGTCCAACAGTTTTACTTCTTTTCATATGTTCAGTATCAGTTGGCATCGGTAAATCAGTTGACTTCTTACTTTTTGCTTGATCAACGAAACTAACATACATTCCAACTGATCCAACTTGAGCAGTTACTACTGCATGTAGATAATCATGGGAAGGATCAATGCTCATAAAATAGTACATCCATTCTCTATCTTTTACTGTATCTTTTTGAGGCATTCCATCAATTATCATATGAGGAAGATTATCACCAGTATAAATCTTTAATGAATATGAGCAAAAATCAGTTTTATTTGCTTGGGATGAATTTGCCTGATCTCCTCAATAAACTACAATATATATTTCTCATGGTTTTGAGCCTAATAGAGGTTGTTGAAATGGATTTCAACTTGGATTAGTATTAAAAAGCTTATCTCCAGCTATAAAAATAGAATCCTTGCCATCCTTCTTTGAATGAAAATCATAATTTTGAATAGTTGGAAAAGATTTTTGAGGATCAATTGAAACTAATAAATTTGGATTACCTGTTAAAGGTGTTAAGGAAATTGTGACATCGGCACCTTTAGTTTCAATATAAGTAAATTTATAATTGTCATAGCTCTGAACATTTACTGTGCCTAAAACTGGAACATCTTTCTTAAGTTCGGTGATACTGTTAGATGTTGAATATTTTATTGAATATTTTCTTGCAATAAAATTAGTTTCGTTATTAGAATCTGGAATAACAAGAATATATTTGTTTCCAACTGGTTGAAATTTTGAATCACTTGTTCTCATAATTATATCATTTCCTTCTTCAGAAACATAATCATAGTTAATTTCAGTTGGAAATTCATTTGATTTTACATAAAACTTAACTTTACCAACTACAGAAGTTACACTAACTTTAATATCTGTGATTCCCTCCCCATACATATTTGTTTTAAATTGATAATACTTCTTAGCATCAGCACTATTTATAGCATCATTTAGAATGATACCTTCTGCAATTTGAGTTGGAACTATTTTTAATATTTCACTTCCTCTTGTTATAGAAGCTCGAATCGTATAAGTTGAATACTCAAAACCTTGAACAGCAATATAATAAACTCCTAATAAATTCTTTTTATCTTCTTTTACAAATGTAACTTCATCAGAAAACCTTCTACTTCTTGAAGACTTCATTTCATTATTATTAATATCAGGATATTTTTCAATTCTTGATACATAAATATCAGCATCTCCATGGTGGCTATTCAATGTAAATGATACCTCAGTTGCTTCAAAATCTCTCACAGCAAATTCAAAATATCTAATTTGATGATTTTCAACTATTTGATCAAGTGGTATTCCTTCTCTAAGTTTAATATGAGAAGTTTCATTATGATGAGCAACTATAGAGAAATGAGAAATTGGACTAAATATCGAATGTGGAGCATGTATCAAAATTCCATATATACAATTAAAATCTTGATCAGCTACTGATTTTTTTCATGAAATTCCTATATGTTTTATTGAAGCCAACAAAGTTCCAATTTCAGTTGTTGCCTTAAAAACTCCATTATCTGTGTGCTTAAATTTTCAGTTTTCCTCTGAATTTCGTCCTCAAAATTTTATATACATCTCTGGCTTAGGACCAGATTTAGATGATAATGTGAATGTGATATTTAGATCTCTGATTAAAGAGGAGTCTGTAAAATAATACATTAAATCTGATCCAGATTTTATTTCGTTAGTCTCTGCTATTCCATCTTCTAAATAGAAATCCTTATCAGATTCTGCTACTTTTAGCCTATAACTAGTATTACTTCCAGCAAAGATTCAAATATAGTATTGTCCTTTTATAAATCCGGCAGTTTTTCTATCATCAGGAGTAATAACAATTACGTCATCAGATTTTTCATTAGCTTTAAACTTAAAATCCTCGAGTCTAGAGGGATTAGTATCAGGATTTACATAAATATCGGGATTTCCAGAAAAAGAATAAACTCCAATTCTTAGATCTTTATCTATTGATTTTACGTTGTATTTATAGCATGTTTTATCATTATAATTGACGTAATCGTCAATTGATTCATTTTCTAAAATTAACATCTCGCTAAATAATAGATCTATTCTGAATGTAATCATTGCTGAATCATCGGCCTCAAAAAGTAATTTGTAAATTTGATTGTCAGATGGCTTTATTTGTGTTGAGTTAGTTAGACGAATCACAATTCCGTCTTGCCATCCTTCAATTCCTCTCATATCGTTGCTTGTTGGGACAGCATCTTTCCCTTCTTTAAGAAACATTCTTATGCTTGCTGTGGATCTATCTGCTCTAGCTGTAAATAATATTTCTTTAACAGAAGTGCTAAAGTTTTTAAAGTTTAAAATCTTTTTATCTCCTGCTTTAAACGGAATTTTGTATTCTTTTCTTGCTTTTAACTCAATTTCATTCACTATCGAAGCTGAAATTTGATAACTTCACTTTTTATATCATCTTGCGGCAATGTAAAATATTTTTCCTGCAGATAATTGCGAAGATGGAATTGTGCAAATATCTTCCCCAACAACTGCACAACTAAATTCGCTATCTTGCAAATTTGATGGCTTCTGATTAGTACTTGAAATGTGAAGATCGGGATCAGATTTAGAATCTGTTGGAGTGATAGATATAATTACATCACTATTTTGATCATAATCATCTGACATTTGTAGCTTATAGTAAAAGAATCCTCTATCCTCCATGTTATATTCATGAGGTTCTCCATTTATTTTTGAGGGGTTTCCAGAAAAAGAATAAACTCCAATTCTTAGATCTTTATCTATTGATTTTACGTTGTATTTATAGCATGTTTTATCATTATAATTGACGTAATCGTCAATTGATTCATTTTCTAAAATTAACATCT
>NZ_JAJBJC010000209.1 GCF_021811825.1 Candidatus Anadelfobacter sociabilis
AATGTTTGCATAAGTATGGTGCTTCTTCATCGGAAGCTGAGTTGCTTGGTGAGGAAATCGAGCGAGAGTATAATGCTTTGCATGAAGATATATCGCGATTACATAGTGTGTTTGTAGAGAATAAGGTCTCTGTCGGACATTTGCTTAATCAATTGCATTACGGTCATAAACTTGATTGCTATAGAGCTTTTAAGACATGGATGAAGATAAAGGAAGGAACAAGCGATGATTGCTGACACAGAAATGGCATTTATAAGAGGAATTTGGTTTGAGTGGGAAAATAACAGCTTGAGTAAGTGATGCGCTTTTCCTAGGGGTATTTAAACGTTTTTTCACTGAGGTGATTATGGATACAAAAATGGTAGATAACAACTCGCAATCGGAATTGATGGTAAACGCCCAAGAAGAGATGGAGATTTTACAAGACAATGGGGACTCTAGCTCAGAGGAATCAGAGAGTAGTAGCGGTAGCTATGAGTCTTTTAGTTGTGGTTCAGAAACACATTTTGACTGTATAGTAGACCGCTATGAAGGTTATTTAAACGGCAATGAGAGCATTAGCTACTCATCGGTATCAGGTGAGGATGGTACGGTTTTTTACAATATGGCGGAGGATTATTACCATTATTTACGTCTTGATAGGGGTTGGGCATCGGCTGACCTAGCTCATTTGCGTGCAATGGTGGATGAGTATTATAGTGTTATACTGAGCGCACGGCGTGAGTCAGAGAGTAGTGAGTGGTTAGATAATGGGCGGTATAGTGGAGAGTGGACAGAATATATTTCAACGCAGGCAGAAACTAGCGTGGAAGATTCATTCCAGTGCGTATGCCAAGCATTTGAAACTTATTGGTATTGGCAACATTAGTGCTCTTGAATAGCGATGAAATTTAGCGTTTCCTATTGGGGTCAAGTGTTTGCATTCTTGGGATAGTTTGTTTGTACAAATTATGTTCCATACTGAGATATGTTTCTGCTCTAGCCATGAATCTGTCTAAGAAGAAAATTTTATCTCGTAGATCAGCAATTTGTTTACTGAAATCTTCGTATTTTGTGTCCAATGTGCGGACGGTATAAGTAGTTTCTCTTTGAGTAGTTTGTGTAGTGCGTGCTAATTCTTCTATGCGTGCTATTTTTGTTTCCCAGCCAGTTTCTATTTGGTTTAATCTGCTTTCTAAATGCCCAATACGCGCAACAGTTGTATCAATTTTGTTCGCTATGTTGATTGTTTGTAGCTCTGAAGAATGAATGAATTTGTCTAGTTTTCCTGAAATGGTAGAACTATTTGCTTCTATGCTTGACTTAAAGTCTGTGTGCATATACAATAAGATTGACAATACCATGACAGAAGTGGCAAAAAGCTGTTTAGAGGTTGTGGGTAAGTCTTTGAATAACTCAAAAATTTCTTTCATATACATGCACCAGTTGGATTTATCACTCGCAAGGATATTAGCACAAATGGCGGAGGCGTTAAAGACAAAATATTTTATTGAAAAATACAAACTAGTTTCTAGAGCACCAAACGAAGTGCTGTATATGAAAGCGGGGAAACTACATTGCTTTGTATTCGGGGGAACAAACTGGAAACAGTCTGCGGATAGAGAAGCTAATTTTGATACAGAAGTGATGGATCGAGACGATGAGTGGGACGGTTTTTATCACGGATATTACAAAAAATGGTGGTCTACAAACAAGGAGATATCTCACCTCATTGTGCA
>NZ_JAJBJC010000210.1 GCF_021811825.1 Candidatus Anadelfobacter sociabilis
TTTCTCGGTGTATCCGTTGTATTCTTTATCATTTTTTAGTGCTAATTCAGAAATTCTGATTAAGCTCAAATCCCCGCACGTAGCAGAAGCTTCATTTTGCTCGCCTGTTCGTATTATAGTTACCTCAGAATTTTCTCCTAAAGCAGACTGTACTTGCGCTTTGAGTTCCTCAAGCGCTTCCTTAAAGCTAACTTCTTTTTGTGGCAGAGAGTCTGTTATTTGTACAATAACATTATCACCATCACGCTTGGCGATAACCGTGATAGCATGAGAGCAACCATTCTCATTTTCAACTTTAACAACGGCAGTAAATTTAGTAATAACCTCATCATCATTCAGCCAATCCTTAATACTGAATCCAACAGTAGCCCCATCTATTACTTTCGGTGAAATCTTAAGTTCTTTATTGTTATTTGCTTTACACATCTCTACAAGATTCATATTCACCGCTTCACAGCTTAATCCCTTGCTCACTTGTATTGCCCCTCCCATATTATCAGACTCAGCTAATATATTTTTTATTAGCGCTTGATAAAACAATTTAACGTCCATAACCAAATTCTCTTCTTTTTTTGCTAACTCCTTCTTTTTTTCTTCTTCTACTTTTATATTGTTTCCAAATACAGACTCTCCAACACCTGAAACACCTACATAATGGTTGTGTGAGAGATATAAGTTTATATGCTCTGTTGAGCCTATGACTCCAAACTGAACAATTTCACCATTTGGTCTATGAACTAATATTGTCTGCCCTAAAAGTCGCGCTGTAATTCCTATTTCTATCTCTCCAGCCCAAACTCCATTTTGTCTTACCGTACTTGCATAACCCTTCACAACTGCAGACCTCGCTTCAGCTGTTACTCGGGACAAATCAAAACTTCCATCTTGTTGTAAAGCATCTAGTATACTATGTAACCATAGAGCACTTACATCAGTATCTTCTTGGTAGAAAAAATTATTCAACGAAAGACCACTTATAAAACGATCCAAAGCTTCCATTATTATGGATTCAAAATAATCATCAGAGTAATTAGTTATGTGATCAGCAATTTGATTCCTCAAACCGCCTATTGTTCTGCTTGTATCTTGATTACTATGTAGTACAGCTGCATAAAAACAGTTCCCATCTCCAGGTGGGTTAAAAAGTATCTCTTCAGATTCTGCACTTAATTGCTCTTCTTTATCATTTTTCAAGTCCTTCACACTATAAGTAAAAAACTTATTATAACTATTAACTTTGCCAGAAGGTCCTTTAATCTCATTCTTATAAGCTTTACTCTTTAATAAAGTTTTTATTTTTTCACTATAGTCACTTAATCCCTGAATAAATTTTTTAATAACCTCAGTAGACTCCAAATCACGCTTTAATGCTTCAGGTAATTTACTTATACCATCACTATCATATCCTAAACTCTTCTTTTGCAGATCCTTTTTTTCAACTGAAAAGAATTCCTTTGTTAGCTTTTCTCCGCTCTTGTTTTGTACTATTTGACTCTTAAAGTCTTTGGTTTTTCTGTCTGCAATTTTAGGTGAATCATCGCTTCTTGAATGAGAATCTACTCTCTTTAATGTTTTTTTAAGTGCAGATACTTGGCTTTTATCTCTTATATCCTTTATATATTTATTTGTATATTTCTTAAATATTTCTAATTCATCAGAACTTCTAATTAATTTTTCAGAAATCTCTCGAACTTCTTCCTGGT
>NZ_JAJBJC010000211.1 GCF_021811825.1 Candidatus Anadelfobacter sociabilis
CAGAAGATAATGATGATGATAAGCTAATTAATAGAAGAAATGATAAAAAAATCTATGAAGAAAAATTACTAGAAGAACCAGAAGTACTAGACAAAACAGAAACAGAAGAAATATCAGAAATAGAATCTGGTATACCCTTAACTGATAAGTATTAGATATCGATAGAAAGTCTATTAATGTTTATATCTTTCTGATTGTTTAGAGTCGGTAAGAGTATGCTACTCCCATTCAACATATAAATTAAATCTAACTCCTAAACTAGATGTCTCAATTTATATCTCCAGTTTATCTCTATTAAATCTTATTTAAACACTTTATAGAGGATTATAGAGTTTACTAAGATGTGCTCAAACTTTATTTATAATTGCAAGTTCATTTATTTAGAAAGCAAAGAAGAAAGTTAATTGATTAAAGCTAATAAGAATTGATTATTATACAATGTAATTCTATATAAATATAATTAAAACTAAGAATCTATAAGTTAAATAAATTATTTTAATATTCTTTTGATTTCTTAATTTAAAAAAATTAAGAATTAGATTTTTCTAAATTATTTCTAACAATTTTATTTTCATTAATAGTTGCATTTTAGAGATTAAAAACAAAGAATTGTCAATAAATAAAGCTAATCTACATCAAAAAAGAAAAATAAAGAAGGTAAAATCAGATATGACTGGATATCTCGATTTCAAAAATGAATTCTTTGACTACAAGTCACTTTTACCAATAAAAAGTAGTAATAGTATGCTTTATAATACAAATTATTTCTTATTTACATTTTAAAAAGAAAAAGAAGAAGTAAAGAGAGAATATCCTCCACAAAATCCTGCATTCGGACCGGTCATAAAAAGAGTTTATATTGATGATATTGAAGAGTCTTCAGGTACAAAATCATTTTGAGTCTCTTTACAAAATATTATTGCTTTAAGATTTTTCTATAAAATTTTCAATGATTGATCACTTATACTTCTAACTAAATATTTTAAATTATAATAGAAGAAGATGCCACTCATACAGTGAAAAGTAGAATAGATAAGCAAATATATGGAAGAGGAAAGAAAATAGAGTCTGTTATTTAAAAAGCCAGAAAAGCATAACAATTTCGACAATGACTTCTTTGAAATTAGCGAGAAAAGTATCACTTCGACAAAATCGCCTTCGTAAGAATGAATCTATAATTTCTAATAATTTAGATAAAGATCTAGATCTTCTCCAAACCCAAAGGAAATAAAATTCAAAAGTCAATTTCATAAGAATAAAGATGAAAAGAAAGTCAAATTTATGCAAGAAAACCAAAATATAATTGAATTGAAGTTTCCTGAAAAAGCAAAAGAAAATGAAGTTAGAATACAAAACAAATATCAGCTCCCACCTAAAGGATTTAGGATAAAGGCTAGACCAAGTGTTATCCATAAAGCATGAATTAAACCAGTGAAGATATTCTGCAATAAAGTATGAATTTAGTTTAATATATTTTTAAGATTGATATTTAAGTTAATAATTACATAAACTTTAATACAATTTTAGGATACAGAAACCAAAATTCCACAAAAATGAGAATCTCCAAGAGTAAAAATTGGAGAGAACAAAGATATGTGTTGGAGCATCAAAGAACAAATTGATAGAGCTATTCTGAAATTGTAAATATGCGTTAATATTTTGTAGTTCTAAAACATTTGACATTGAAAACAAAGACATAGA
>NZ_JAJBJC010000025.1 GCF_021811825.1 Candidatus Anadelfobacter sociabilis
ATAGTACTTAGTTGTAGTTCATCGTGTTTATTCATACCTATGAAGTTTGTTGAACCACGGTATATGTAATCTTCACCATGACCTAGATCGAATGTTACTATGCTGATAGAAATCACCTTTTTGATATTGGAATATTTGCTACCTGCGTACATAAAGTCTGTAACAGCTTTACATGTGCCAAAAAGCATTCGTTGGAAATAGTCGTGTTCTACACTTTGTTGTATTTCGATAATAATGAGTTCCCCACTGGAATTTACAACGAGCATATCTACGCGATTATGCTTATCATCGAATGTATGTTTATTGGATTCGCTCTCTAGTATCTCTTTGATCTTTACATCTTCAAAAAGCAGTTCTGATAAGAACCCTTCTAGTATATCAAAGTTTACTTTGCTTCTAAGGAGCTTCTTTAGTGCCCAATCGAATGTGACTAATGGTTTGATCATGTTGTTAATGCTTGCTCTAATACTAATTGTTAATACTTGCTGCCTGTGTTAGGACTCATTCTACTTGGTTATTTATGATAACACTGTCTATAATAGTACCACTTATGATAACACTATTTGTGTTTTGGTTTAATAAAATGTGTTTACATTTGACGTTATTATACAATATTTTCAGTTGTCTGTCTAAAGAAGAAAACGGAAGAAGTGAATGTTTATATTCCACAAAGATCTTTTTGCAACAAAACCTCACTCGCCGGTAAGGCTTTTGGTTCAGGGGAGCGGGTGCCCCTGTTGCGGTATGTTGGGATGATGAGATGTGAGGATAAACATTACGGCTGAGCCGGAGAATAGGTCGTACACCTGACGCAACTAACGTTGTTTTTCGTGTAGTTTGTGTTCCAGGTGTACTGGGCATTTCGATGTTCGACAAACGTCGAACATTAAAATACGATTGTTCGACATTTGTTCGACATTCACTTGTTAATTAGAATTTACGGGCTTTTGCGTGTTCGACAAATGTCGAACAAAAAATAAAAAAAGATTAGAAAAATATTCAAATTTCCAATGAAGAAGCAAAATTATTTTGCTGATTTTTTATCATAAAATTTGTTGTATATTGAGTTTCCAATTGTCGTTTTGAGGAGGTTTGTATTTGTTTTAAGTCAGCTTTTGTAATGGCGTGTGATTTGTCATATTTGCTAATCATTGTTGAGCCCTCTTTGTATGTGACGAGCGCTTCTTTATGAGAAAATCCAAAGCGTCTTAAGTCGTTATAATTTTTGTGCACATAGTCTCCAACATTTTTTACAAAGTCTATTTGCTTTGTAGGCATATGAGTGCCGTGTTTATCGTAGTATGTTATAACTTCTCTTGCTACAAATTCAGCCTTAATTGGGTGCATGCCCTGAGATATATATTCATGTGTAAGTGTATGAATCTTTTTCTCACTAACTCTAAAAAGCTCAAGTGTTGTAGATGTGTTTGGAGAAGTATAGTCTATGGCAACCAATCTATTGAGCGTTTCAGTAGAATCTGTATATTTTTGCAAATCATTTTTCCTGCTAAATTCATGATTAGCACGTAAGAAAAATACTGCTTTTTGTTCCTGTATCGGCTCAATATTGTGGAGATTTTTATGTGCATTAATTTGCTCAACAAACCTTTCTGTGACCCATTTTACATGAGTAAAATCAGTTGTATTGTGTGAAATTCGCATGGCGGATGTGAAATCTTTCGTGGTAAGAGCAGAATTTACAACACTATTTAATTTGTTATTTAATTGCTGCAGATCTTTCTGTTGTAGGTTTTGTAATTTACTATGCATCTCAATGGTAGTGAGTTTTTGAGTGTTGTTCTTCACGTTTTCTTTAGCCGTATTATTAAAAAATCCACCGTGCAGTTTACCTAAAATGCTTGGTTGTTTTATTATTTTTTCCATGGCTGCAATGAGGCCATGTTTTTGTTTTAAAACATCACAATTTTTTTCAGCAACAGCAGGATCTTTGTAGTTAGCAAAAATCTTATTTTTGATAGCTAACCCATTGATTTTATGATAATTTGAGTTTTGTCTTAAATCCTGAATTTGTTTATAAAGAGGATTGTAATTTTGTTGTGTAATGGCTGTGTATTGCTTAATAGCGGTCGTTCCTCCTGTTTTAAGCGCATCGTTAAAGTCCGATTTTTCTTTATCGGGACGAATAATGGTTACAGATTTTGCACCATTTTCTTTGAGAGAAGCAGCAGCTCGTTCTATAACCAAATTTGTTTGTGAATTTGGTCCATCGTTATCAGCACAAATCACAACGTTTTTGTTTTTTAGCTCTATATTTTTTATATTCGATATTCCAAGACTACAAATTACACGTGCATCAGGCTCTGTTTGAGCAATGGAAAGAGCTGTTTCAATTCCTTCTGCAATAAATACTGTATCGCTGTTAATATTCTTCGTTAGCTCAACAAATGAACCTTTCACCAGGCCAATCGAACGTTTCGAAACATCTAAATCACGCGCTTTATCAGCTGTAGTAGAATTCAAATATATTACCTGAACCGCATTTGTTTTACCATTTTTTCCAGCAACAGCAATAACTGCTGGCATGTATTTCTTCTTCTCACTGTTCCAAATTTTTTCAGAAAATCTCAAATCCTCAGAATGTGAAATTTTTTTTAGATCAATCTTGCGATGCTCTGAAAAATATTTCTGCAAAAGACCCGCTCCAGAGTCGGTTCCAGAAATACTGTTTTTAATAATTTTTTCAATAGCGATGAGCTTTTGCATTACAGATTGTCCATTTGCTTTTATTGGGTCTGTATTCGTTTTTTTCTCAAAAGTAACTTCATTTTTACAAAACTTGTATAGATTGCCTCCTTCTCCACTAGAAAAATCATACCACTGACCACTTTGCAAATTTACAGATACACTTCCCTTATTTCCAAAACGTAATTGATGATGTTTTGATAATTTAGAATTCACATCACCAAAAATTTTCTCTGCAGTATCTCGAATCAATCCAGGATTACTTACAAAATTTTCATAGGATTGAGAATGGTTCGTTGTAAAAATTTGTGTTGTTTTAGAAGATTCCGTTTCTTTTTGTAAACTGATGAATACTTCACGTCCTTGTCTTTGTAGATCTACTGGGTATTCTTTCAATCTCTTCTCCTGCTGATGCTCAATCGCTGAAGTTTTCGCGCCACTCTTCTTGCTCAAGGAACGTGCCAATGCATCTTTGTTCTCGGTAAATATTATGGCGCTATGTTTAGCGCGAGAAAGTGTCACATAGAGCGAACGCTGCGTTGAAAGGTCTATAAATTGCTCACGAGCGCGTGCAACACCAATTACATGATCCACAGTTGCGCCCTGAGCACCATATGTCGTTGAACTATAATTGTGATCAAGATGTTGCAAATCTGGATCATTTTTATTTATCTTCATTTTATTCCCATCACTCATTTCAAAAATGATCTTCTTCTCAGAAATAGAGAGTATCTGAGCTTCTCCACCGTTCACTATATTTTCATTATTTTTACTGTTTTTGGTGAAGCGTATCTTCTCACCAACAGCAAGTTGCAGTGTTCTTTTTTCAAAAACTTGTACATTTCCACGGAAATTTTCTGGATTTATCTCTCTTATTGTCTTTCCATTTCCTATAATGAAATAACCATCCCTTTTCTCAATTAATTTCGAATACTCCCCAGTTTTTGTGAATAGTAAAACATCACTAATATTATAATTATTTACGTCCTTAAGTTGAGTATTTGTCAGTAATTTTCTATGCAAAACTTCATGTGCAAAATTTTGACCCGTAACAAAATGTGGACGAATTCTTGCATTTACTTCTCGGCGCATGGAGTTTGATGGAACAACGATCAGTGTGTTTTTTCCAGAATGCTCCTTCCATTTATCATAAATAGCATCAGCAAATGCGCTATTTGTAGCACCACTGCCTATCTCAATGATGCCTTCGGTGCCCAAGGATTTGAAAATTTTCTCTGCGTTCCGTGAAAAATCAGATGCATCTATATTTTGAGAAGTCAATTGTACAGTCTGACGTAAAGACTCATTCTTCTGACGCTTTGTATTGTCCATGGTAACTGTGTTTAAGCCATGTTCCTGCAAATAATAAAACGGTTTACCAGCCTCTATGGCTCCCAATTGCTTTGTATCACCAACCAACACCGTTCTAAACCCTAGCTTATTCGATAGCTTCAATAAATCTCCCATCTTCTCTGTTGATACCAAAGATGCTTCATCCAATACAACTACTTTATTGGAAAATTCATTCTGCATTTTCACTGACCCATCCTGTGTGCCCCGTCCAGCAAGTACTCCATTATATTGTTTTAAAAATCTGTCCAGCGTACTGGCCTCTATTCCAGCATTTTGCTCCATAGAATTTGCTGCTGCTTTGGTAGGTGCAAGACCAATAAGTTCATAGTCCTTCGTCACTGCAATTTGATTAACATACTGTAATACCGTAGTTTTTCCTGTACCAGCACTGCCTTGAATACCAACAACTCGATCATTTGTATTTAAAATTGTTACCACTGCATTTTTTTGTCCAACAGTTAGCTGAACATCCCATAACTCCCTATATACTGCATCTTTACTTATAATTGGCTGTGTTTTATTCTGCAAATTATGCATCAATTGAACTACTTCTTTTTCTGCTTTCAGATTCTCTGGTGTTGTGAAAGTATTAGTATGATTAGTGGACTTTATCAAGTTTCCACAATCGATTATGTCAGCCACCGCTTTTTCAATAGTTTGAATAGTGCAACCTTCCTTCGTCTGCTTTATAATCTCCGCTATTATACTCTCCTTAGCAAAAACAGCTTCTCGATCTGATAACACACTTATTGCATGGGAGATTCCTTGTTTTAAATCCGCTTCCCTATGAATATTTTTCACAATCTCATTTGGAATAATTTGCTTTAACTCATCCAGTAATATTGCACGTGATTCCCAATTTTGATGCAATTTGTCTTTACTACATTCAGTTTTCTCAGCCCTTGTAGTCTTTGCAATATATGCGAGTCCCTCGGCATCTTCTCGTCCAGCTTCTTTCGCAGCCTCTAGAATATCGCTACGTCTTCTTGAAAATTCTTCAATGTTTTGCTCACTTACTCCTTTAATCTCAAATGTCCAATGATTGGATTTATCTTTTACTAAATTCAATTCATAGCCCAATTCCTTGAGTCCATGGGCCAATTCCATGCGATATAGCTCACCTATGTGCATTTTGTTATCATAGAGTTTATCAAGCACAACTGATCTCCATGCTCCATCTTTGCACTTCGTCATATTTCCAATAATGCAATGCGTATGTAATTGTGGATCTGGTATATGAGTTTCGTCATTTTTTGTTGGACGTGATGTAAGGTGTGTAAATTTAGCAACTACCATATTATCCGTTTTTTCAAACATCATATTTCTCTTTTTTTGCGCACGTGTGTAAACCATATTCCTCTCAATATAATCCACTACATCCTTTACAGCTTCTTCATGTGCTTCCAAAATCCTTTTGTCTTCCGCCACTAATGCCATAATTGACACTGACTTTGGTGCTGACAAAATTAGCTCTTGTCCAGGACGATGTACAATTTGCCCCTCTTCCATACGCCCCAATTGTATTTGCTTTCCATCCTCATTGATCCTACCTTCCAACACATCTTCCAAATCTTCTCTGTTTAGCTGATTTAATTGCAGCAACTGACATCCTTTTGTGTTCTGCCACCCCCTTGCACATTCACAATCTTTCTCCGTCCAGTAAAAATACTTCCCTGCGTTGGATGCACTAGATATCAATTTTACTACTGCTACCATATAATTAATCCACTCTTATTTTTCAGCAAATTCTATTTTGGAATATACTGACTTATCAATCATTTCTCCTCCTCTTCTATCTCTATTTTTTGTAACTCTGCTTCTAATTCTTCTATCGTAGGCAAACTACTTTTAATATTTTCTGGAATGGCTTTCGTAAGTTGATACTCAGATAACCCGATTGGTTTACTCATATCTCGCAAAGCATACTCCACCAAAATGTTATTTTTTGACCTACATAGCACTAGACCTATAGAAGGATTATCCGTTGGATGTTTTAACAAATCATCTACAACAGAAAGATAAAAATTCATTTTTCCGGCGTCTTCAGGCTTGAATTTCCGGTCTTTTAGCTCGATTACACAAAAACACCGAAGCTTTAAGTGGTAAAAGAGCAAATCTAAATAAAAATCTTCTCCAGCAACCTCCAGATGATACTGCCGTCCTACAAATGCAAATCCTTCACCTAAATTCAGAATGAATTTTTCCATATGTTGCACTAAAGATTTCTCAATTTCTCGTTCTTGGGCTTCATCACCAAGACTCAAAAAATCAAAAATATAAGGATCTTTCAGCATCTTTTGTGCCAAATCTGATTGTGGAGATGCTAATTTTGCTTTGAAATTCGTTATGGCTTGCCCTTGCCTTTTATGTAATTGCTGTTCTATCTGTATCTCAAGCATACTATAAGACCATCCTTGTTCTATTGCTTGTTCGAGATAAAAATTACGAATTTCTTTTTCTGTGATTTTATCAAGCAACATAACATTATGAGACCAAGACAATTGTCCAGACACTGTCTGGACGAATTCAAGATCTGGATATTCTTCAGCAAATTTTCGCATATACAATAGGTTAGTTCTGCTAAACCCCTTCATCTCTGGAAAAGCATTTTTCAGATCATGACTCAATTGCTCCACCACTTTAGCTCCCCAACCATGAACTTTTTGTGATTCCAAGATTTTCGTACCAATGTGATGATATAAAAGAACTAGTTCTTTATTAGCGGCAATAGCTGCTTTATATCTTGATGATATAACACGCTGTTTTAGATCATTCAAAAATTCTATGTAACTTTTATCCGTAATATTGTTTGTCATAGTTATCTGTAAAATATATTAACATTTCGTGTACATCATACCATCTACCTCCATTTTGCCATTCATATCTTTCTTATCCCATTACAATATTGTTCTTAAAAAAGCTCATAATATGTGGATCTTGGGTAAGCTCATAACTCAATGGTGAATCGACTGTAACATCGCTTTTTTTCCTTTGAAATACTAACTTCTCTGTCTGTCTCTCAAAAAGCCTATTGTGAATACGATTGGACAATGTCTCTTTGGATCAACCATTATATATAGTCTGGCAAATATACCATCTACGCGATACCAAATTACGTACATTTGATAAAAACAACACTATATGCCCCCAGGTCAGTTGTGAAAGTACCTCTTGTACAAAATCTACACATGAATATTCTTCGGCAAATTGTTGCATATACAATAGGTTATCTGTATCTAGCCCCTTCAGAGTTGGAAAATTCTTCTTCAAATTTTTCTGTAAATTTGCAAAAAATTCCTGCGTTAACCTCTCTTTTTTACCCAATTCTACAAGCGTTATACCTATCTGGTGATATAACAAAATTAATTCACGGTTCACGTTCATTGCTGCATGCAATTGTCCTGCATGCAATGCGAATTCATAATGTGCTATTAAATTTTTGAAATTTTCTTTATTCATAATGACCTACTATTTTGATTGTTGTTCTAATGGGATACCTAATTCTTCATATTTTTCTCGACATCCATTCAAAAATTGGCTATGCATTTCTTCAGGAACATTAAGCTGGGTATGTGCCATGCTCATTCCAGCACCTTTAACAAGAAATCTAAAAAGCTCTTTATAATGTTTATCAATCCATCTCAGAAATTCTGTAGAATGGATATTTTCATTTTTTAATTTATTTTCTTCATCTTCCATAAGTTTAAACCGCGTATATTCGCTCAATGTCATACATAATGATGAGGCTTTATCTTCCAGAGAAGACTTTTCTTTTTGATTTAATCTGATGCCTATGCGAAAATATTTTGTCATAATATACCATTTAATTAAGTGTTAAAAAATTTTGAGGTTTTTTGTTTAATTTCATTTTCTTGACTATGAATTTCTTTAGTCACCTCAATTATTGAGGGCTTCGTCTCTTCGCACATAATAAAATGTGGAGATGACTGTTTACGTTCTTTGTATTTCAGATTAGTTTTAACCGCTGGAAAATCAGGCATTTTAAGCACTAAATGAAGGCGCTCCAAATTCAGTATTTCCGATGGAATGAGAAGTGCTTTCATACGTTCAGTGCTATTCAAATTAATACCATCACGCATTAAGTGTGCACCATATGATATTCCTTCCTGAAATTCCTTTATTTCCGCATCACCAATGTTTTGTGCAATCCATCTAGCCGTATCTGGATCGTTTGTCTTAAAAAAACAACGAGTATTGCATTCTGCGCTTATATCTTGTGCCATATGATGGCCGTAGGTTTCACGCATCTGAGCTATGTTTTGCATACCAAGCAAGAAACATCCACCATAACTTCTAGAAACAGATAATGCTTTTGCCAAAGATGGAATACGGTTCATAGTTGGTAGTTCATCCATCACGAACCATGTTCTTTGATCCATCTGTTCTGTATCCAATAAACCCTGTATCGCTATCTCAAACCATACAGTCTGCAAAACTGCAAGCTCAGCTCTAAAGCTTTCTTTGGACGTGATGAACAACATTGAATCAGAATTTGAACGAATCCATTTTTTAATCGAAAAGCTCTCATTGCATCCATCAATCAATTTCAAACAATTGAAACTTGCCGCCAAAACAAACATAACACTAGCTGCTGTTTTTGGCGAAGTCGGATCAATAATTGCTTGCGCCAAAGTCTCCTTTACAAGCTTTGCGACTTGACTCATATCCTGCTTGAGAATCTTGTTAACAAGATCTTGGTTGGTAATATCTGGATTCTCTGTCATCAACTTCTCAACTATTGAAGCAAAGGCTATGCGCCCAGCTTCATCCCATATCTTATCTCCACCAGAAAAACCTTTTTCCGGAATAAACGCCTGACTCACGGTTTTCAGATGTGTTGGATGCTGTATATCATTTAACAACCTCCATTTTACACTCCTTGCATCAAATGGATTTAAAATAAAATCTTTCTTTCCATTATAGAACCACTTCACATAATCTCCCTTTAAATCATATATAATAGCCTTTTCACCTCGCTTCCGTATTTGCTCCACAACATCAGATATGAGAACTGTCTTTCCAGTACCAGTAGTGCCAACTACCAATGTATGCTGTATCTCAGACAAATGCGGATAAGGCATACCAGCAATATTATAAGCTTTATACCTCTTTCTCCAGTTCTCCAGAGATATCAATTTCTTCACATCTTTAAAATCTCTAATTTTTGCTCCCCGCCTAAACTCCTGTCCACTCCTTTTGAAGCCCTTATATACAAACAAACACAGAAAAAATACCAACCATACTCCTGCCCACCTCAGACCAAACCATGCACTATATTTCACAATATAATTCACAAAATACGTCTTCTTTAAAAAATATGTTGATTGCACTACCGAAGCCGCTGTTTGCTCTTGCTTTTGACCATAGACGGTCACTTTTAATTTTTTATCTCCTTTCTTAAAAACATCCATGGCTTTGGCAATAGCATAATCTCCATAGGCATGAAAATGGCTCCTATCAAGCTGCTTGTACATTTGATAGGCAAAAAGCACAATCCACAAGACAAAGCTCCACAAACAGATAATATTCACCACCTGGCGAAACATCCTCAGCGCATGTATCGATATCTGCCCCCCACGTACAACATTTGTGAAAATATTACTCATAAATACCTCGATAATACTTGCTTTTTACTACACCCAGCTCTACAATTAAAGGCAGTAACTTTGCTTTTTATACCTATGTTTAGCTTATTAAAAAAACTCTGGAAAATTAATCGATTCCGCATTGCAGTCATGGCTGCTGTGCCTATGATGGTATGGTATTTTATGATGAGTCCTTTTATGTCTGTACACAAAGAAATGGTGAATAATTTTGTCGGAAATTTAGCACAAAATATGATGTTAATTTGGCTTTTATACTCATATATCGGCACCATTCTCTTAGGCATTAAATTCGGTCCTAGGGTTGACGTAAGTTTTGTTGGTCGTGGTAAAAAAAGACACAAACTTATAAAATTTAATAGTAAAGAATATAAGGACATGTACTTTGCTTGGATTATGGGATTCTTAATAGCATTACCATTTGTATCCGGATTAATAATGAACGGTATTGATCCAAAGAATGGAGGCTTAATATACGCACCATTCCTGATGTGCCATATTGTTTGTTTCGTAAAAGATATACCTTTGAGTACTATTAAGCTCTTGCCATATTTAGCTAACGGTAGAGGATGTGTTACTACACAACAATGGTCTCCTCTCGTTATAAATTCTAATGACATAGGCGATTCCTCAAATACCATTTATAATAATACTTATACATTCGGAGGATTTTCCTCTAACTATCATCGTTAATTTATTCCTCATCTTTTATATCCTTTTTAAAATATGGGTTTTGTTTTTCTTTATTTTTAAAGAACGGGGCTTTATTAATTAAGTTATCCCGTTTTTCATCTTCCTTTGCATCCACTTTACCCCTTAACACTTCGCTACTGCTCTCAAAAGCATCCCTTCTGCTATTCACCCTTTGATCTATTTCATGTGCTTTTGCTTCATATTGCTTGTATCCTTCCGATGTATCAACGTGTGTATTTTTTAAGGCATTGGCTTGAGAACTTAGATACTCTTTACTATTTCCTAAATTTACATCTACATTTTTGCTATTAATTTTGTGCATCTGTTCTCGTTCTAGAGCATGGCTGGAATTTCTATAGCTTTCATCCAATGAACGATTGTTTCTCCACATTTGCTGCGGCATATTCAAACTAGTAAACTCTCTGAAATATTTATCTCTTTCAGCGCCTCCATGTTCAACAATTTGCAACGCACGTTTCTCACCGATTTGTGCATGATCAAACCTTGTGTCAGGCCGGGTAGCGACATAATTAAGAAACTTCCCGTACGAATTTTCTTCACCACGCACTCCAACACTCGAAAGCTGGTCGCGCAATTCTCGCATACTTTCAAGTTTGTTCTTGTGTACATTATAGGATTCGAGCTTTTGTTGATATTCTTCATCAGCTCGCAATACATTCTCAGCAAGTCTCTTCTCTTTAACTTGTGAATCAGAAAAATGCATGTTCTTTGCTAAATTAACGGCTCTTTCATCGAAATCAGTATTCTCCATATTTGTAGAAACAACTTGATCTTCTTTGATGTTTTGTGAATCTTCACTAGAGCTTGTTCCAGTATATTTGTATCCAACATTTCCACTGAGCCCTCCAGTAAGATTTCCTGATAATTTCGGTAACCCAAATAATCCACTACCACTTCCTCCTCCGCCTCCAGAAGAAGAACCAACAGTAACATTTGCCCCAGCATTTATTCCAACTCCTCCATCTAGTGTATGTGCAGAACTCTGGCTATTTTTGTAATTATAGTCTTCACCAAGGCTATGAGCCTCCCGTGAAATCATATTAGAAATTTCAGCACTCTTGAGATTGCTACCAACATCTACATTGTTCCCGACTAAATGGTTGGCACTAATAGTATCCATGAATTCACGATTTGCTCTAGTACTATTTTGCCGAGATTCTGAAAGAGCATGACCTTCTGCGGCAACAACAGATTCTTCATGTTGTATACTTTTGTTAATATTGTCTTGTTGCATTTGACTGGTGTGAGTGGAAAAATTCCCAGTAGATTCTGTTATACCTGCTCCTCCTTGGTATATGCGATCACCCCCTGCTGGTTGATTCAAAAAATCTGTCTGCAAACGACCATCAGACAAAGTCTGACGTATATAGCCCGAGGAGTAGCCTCCAGCTATATCTGTTTTATTGCCATGTATGTTATTAAAGGAACGATCACCTGTACTTATGTGGTCTAGGGATCTATTACCCGTAATTGCTTCGTGAGAAGCTGTAGAGGCGCCGGCTTGCGTAGCTCCCATCACTTGCCCCGCTATATGCACAAAAGATGATGCTCCTGTTTTTAGAATCATATAGGAAAGGACTGGCACAAGCATGCCCATACTGGAGGCAGCTAATGCGTAGCTTCCTTGAATGGATACGATATGGTCAATGCTTTCGATGGAGATGTCGGCTCTGCCATAGGAATGCTGAGCAAAGACGCTGACTATAAGGTTCAGAATAGCAAAAAGCAGTGGCCATATCTCAAGCCAAAGAAGCATCTCGAAGTATGTACCCAGAATACGCAGATGTTTTGAGAAAAATGCAAGCAGTATCACTATCGGAAATGCGCCGTAGAGCAGTGCTTGGAATATCGCATGCAGTATTGGGAGCGTCATCTGCGACATTTCTCCCAAGAATTTCCATGTAGTGTTTTGTTCTTGCACTGCCCGAGTGTGTCCATAGCGAGCTGGTACATCTTTAAATGCGTTGATAATTAGCACTTGCTTCAATTGATCTGCGCCGCTTGTGCCGCTGAGATTTCCATAAAACTGTGAGCTGAGTTCCAATGCATTCACAATGCCAGTACCTAGAGAGGCTTTATTTTCAGAGGCAACATTAGCTATATCAGAGAATTTCTTTGAGAGTAGGTTTGCTTCTACACTGAAGAAGGAGCCTAATTTTGTAATACCCACTTTGCATGTGACAAGTTCGCGGCCGCCTTTACTAGGATTTCTGTAATTGAACATACGCAAAGATGAAGCATTTTGTTCTAAAAGCTCCCAGATATTGCCTGAAGCACGAAGATCCTGAATATCGTATTTTTTACCAATCATAACATCATACATAATGCAGTTAGATATGTATCCCTCCATGTTTTCACGAAAGACTGGATTTTGTATTCTGAAATTCCTCATCTCGGACATAACATATGCTCCGAACATTGTGCCGTATTTGTGATACGGCAGATAATTTGCACTTGGTAGAGAAAATACTGTTTCAAAACCTTTGGTAAGGCAGTATCCCAGTTCGCTGATAAGAGCTGCAGGAATTACAAGTCCTGGTGGGATATTATCTACCTTATAGGCTTTATTTGTAACAACATCTCTAATATGCATTGTCATAAGTCCATTAGGCGAGAGAGATTTAGGCTGTAGCATAACAAAAAAGATCACAAAATAACTCACCAACCATTTGATATAGGGCGTAAACTCAGCTGGTTTAAGCGACATTTTAAATGCCATCACAACGAATGATAATACTATACAGATTACAAAAAATGGTTCCATGAAGCCATTATTCAAAAGCATAGCAATAGAATTGAAGATCTCACGCAAAGCTTCTCCTCCACCATAGCTGTAAACTGTAAAACCCGTATCTGACATGACCTTATGCGCCTCTATATTCTGCAAAGGAGTTTAAAACCATGGATTCTATTTGATGAATACTGTTTTTAGCGCTAAGGAGCGTATTCAATCTACTGAAAGCGTTGATACGATCTTGATACATTCTATGTTTTAGATGACGTAAATCTTCCTTAAATGCTCTTATAGATTCGCCCTCGATCTGATTATGCTCAACGCTGCTGAGCGCACTGTAGACAAAATCTAGAAGTGAATCTGCATACCCCAGAACATAGTCAAAAGCTATAGCATCTGCGTAATCATCAACTGTGCGCCTTACTCCGTGTCCTTTAAGCGCAGCGTTTAATGAAATCAACTTGAGAATAGGAATGGATGATTTTGTAACCAGATCTTTCTCTTCTGCAGAGAGCAAAGCTGAAACGCCTGCATTTTCTTCCACTATTTTCTGTTCCAAAGAAGATATGTTTTTCTGAATCTTATATAAAATTGCATCTTCTTTTTTTACAACATGATCTCTTGTTCTTGGATTTAGGCACTTATCCTCGGTATCGCAAACATAGATTTTGTGTTCACCTGATTTTGTGCCAAAAATCCACGCGTCTAGAAGCTTTTCATTCTGCACCAAAGAGCTCTTGTTTTCAAAGGCTATGGATTTACCAGATGTCTTTGCAATCAAAGTTCCACTCAAAGACATCAAAAATTCTTTGTCTTCTTTAGAAAGGGCAGAAGCATCTTTCTGCAGTGCAAACCATACTAAGTTAAACTCTGATGGGAGTAGCGATTCTTGACCATTTTGATTTGTAGAGCGTAGGTTATCTTCACTGCCGCATTCGTACCTTGCTGTAAAATAGTTAGCAGCTTTCTCACCTACACCTCCTCCTCCCATTTTGCGAGCTTGGCAAGCAAGCCTTTGGGATTGTTCGTTTTTCATAAACATACCAGACGCTATACTAGCGCCCATCTGGCAACTATTAATATTCTGCGAATTGATAAATCGTGCAGTAGCCTCTAAATTTTCCAGCAAATTCGAAACTTGTGGTGAGATCGTCTTAAATGCCAACATTGTTACATAGGAAGTAGTCGAAGTTCCTATGTTTTTGATTAGCTCTTCAAACTTTGCTGAATTGATATAACCAAATCCTCCAAAGAACGCATTAATACCACCGCATCCAATATCTAAAGATGGAGGATCGATGGTGAGTAGTTGAAGATTCGTAGTGGGGGTGCGCGCATAAAAACTGCCGCCCGTTGCAAAGCCGCCTAGCTGGTCATTCCATACTTCGGGCTTACTTGCATTAGAGAATATGTTGAGTTTAGATAAAAGTGAGGGGGCTGCATAGACGTGGGAAACATAGCTTAAAAAGAGAAATAGTGATAAAATGAGGTTCCTCATAACTTACCTTTTAATTGCATTGCGACAAAAATCATGTTTTTCTCTAAGTCTTCAAGGGGTACAAAGCCGTGAGCTAGTGGAGCAATTATGCCTGATTCTTCTGAAAAGATCATAAGTGTTGGCGCTACTTTAATCTTAAGATTCGCTACTAACTTTGGATTTTGCACAGCTGGAAATCGCTCTAATTGCCCCCCATCAAGACTTACTGATGCAACTTTGAACTTATATTTAGCTGCAAAAGCCGCTAGAACTTGTGAGAAATTGTGACAATATGGACAGCTCTTTTTGTAAAAGAACAGTAATTTGAACTTTTGACCAAGCGCAAGAATAGTGCTCTCAGAAGCTTTCTTTTCTTCTAAGTCTCGTATTTTCACCGCACTATCAGCAACAGAAATACCTTTTACAATATTCAGTTCCGGATCAGCTAGAAGAGCTGCTTTCCAAGCGATATTGAGTTTATCAGCCAGCTTAAACATCTTGTTTTGATAGATTAAATAGCTCCTTACATTTGGGGCGTTTGGATGAAGCACCATTCGCGCCTTACGCTCATCAAACTCCTTTTGAAATGATTGTAATTCCTCTGTGGCAGTTGCAAATGAACCATTACTTTGCGATTGCATCTCTACTTCCTCCTTTAACTTTTCTTCAAAATTAAACCACCCTCTATGGTTTTGACCAAAAAAATCACGTCCAGCAAAAGCGGGGGCAGTTGTAATAAAGCTATATATAAGTATCGATAATAAAATCTTTTTCATATATCACATACCTCTTTCTTTAATCACTTTCTCACTAAATCCTTTGTTTTCATCGGGAAGAGTTTTAGAGAGAGTTTCAATGTCTTGGGCTCTCTTAACAACAAAATCTTCGTTTACTGTAGGAATTTGCAGCTTTGGCAATATGTCCGTATTAAAAGCCTCAGAAAAATCTACCATAGAAAAATCTACTCTTTCTAAATCCTCTAATTGCAACCCACCACATTGAGGATTTTCAGGTGTACCATTGTTACGACCCAATTGTCTTTTAGCTTCTTGATTTATGATTTTTACTAATACTGAGTCATAACAGCAAAAAACAGTGTGTTTTATACCACATATGCCAAATGGTAATTTGGAGTGACAATAAGTGCCTACCTCAACGCATTTCTTCTCTTTACGTTTTTTTGCCAGATTTTCAGATTCTGGACTACATCCAGCGCCTAAAATCTTTCCCCATCCGCTCATCTTGCAGCAATTTGTATAACTAGTAAGTTTTTTAGCGCAGTGCTCTTTTCTACCTGAGAAGATGTTTACCAGTGCGTCGCCTTGCAATCCTTTCTTTGCATCTTTTAGCGAATTCAGAAGACTGACTGAGTTGATCATCTCGTTGTTGTCTTGAGATTGCATTTTTTCTACGCAACTTCCATCAAAACACATTTTGCTGCATAAAAGTCCCTTACCATTGTCTTTTTCTCCATCTTTCAGAAGCTCTAGCTTTTCATCTGTATATTCGCGCCTATACTCACATGCAAAGGCACGTTCGTAGTTAATACAAATATTTGTTTTTGGATCGATGTTAATGCACTTTTCTTCAACTAAATTGCAATTTTCAGCAGAGATTTTATTGCAATCGTTTTTAAAGTTGCTATCACAATTCAGTCTGTATCTGTACTGCCAGCAATCTTTGTGTACTTGTGTGCCATCTATAGTTCTGGTTTGGTTTGGTATGGTGCAGCGCATATCGACCCGCGAGCAAGCGATTGCTGCCGTTGTATTCCATAACAATAATATAATTACTCTTGCCAACATCTTTCAACCCATTCTTCTTTTTGTTTACAGTATTTCAAAAATAAAGTTGCTTCTAGTATTCCTGTAATCTTCTTAGGTGTATTGACAACTTCCAGAACGTTCGTACCGTTCGACACTAATGGAAGTAAATCTATATCTAAAGACTCTTTAAAAGATGGTGATGGTATATATTCATCGATAACCGTATATTCATCCCACTCATTGTCACCTCTACCAGCCTTGCTTTGATAAACGTTGCGACTTACTTTATAATATATAGTTCTTCTGAGGATTTTTTTATTATTCAAAATAACTTTAATATCATCTTTTCTTTGTGGTAGAGAACCATTATTTGGGCTATATCCTAAATGCTGAGAACGATTGATTGAAGCATCTGGTGTAATGCTGCAAAACTTAAGCTTAAGCTCTATGATAAATTGTTTATTAGCAAGTATAAAAGTTATAGGAGCACTTATTGATTCTTTGATAGTTATGGTATCACCATTATATACCCAACCATCATGCGATAATATTTCGTTTAATTGCATTGAGTCACAACTTACAGACAAAGTCTTCTCACAAACAATATTGCCAGCAGCACTTTCACATGTTTGTTTTTTTAGCTCTATATCCTCCTCTTTTGTGACGATAATTCTTTTTGTATATTTAGGTTGTTTTGCTTTACCACTCTCTTTACAGTCGGCTCCCAGCCATTGCTCGAGAGAATCTTTGAGACTAGACCACACGCGCTCAGAGCGCTCGAATATAGAGTGCTTCTCTATTCCATCAAGTCGAGGTCTTCGTGCTATTGCAGCAACATTCTTAGTTGAGGAATTTTCTGCAGCATTGTTAATAACTGCTATGGATTTGCTTTTTAACTCAGCATCATCCATTTTATCTAATTCTGAGGCTTTTTGTTGCACCTCATTTGACGAAAACGATGGTATAGAATTGAGATTCTTTTTGTTAAAAATCCTTGGCATTATGCCCACTTGAGTTTTAGCAAAATCTTGTATAGTTTCGCCGTAAGCTGGGGTGGAGAGGAGGACAAGTAAGAATAATATGAGAAGATATTTCATGACCGCAGCCTCACGATTGCTTCATTCGCACAACCTCCACTTTGAGAGAATTTTTGTAGAGCAAAATGTGGAGTTACATTACCTGAT
>NZ_JAJBJC010000212.1 GCF_021811825.1 Candidatus Anadelfobacter sociabilis
AATCACAATAATGAATCAATTCAATGAATCTGAGGTATATAAAACGTCTAGCAAGCATATTGCAGATGAAGACTATATACTTCATGACACTGAACTTAAGGTAAGAAATGATCGTAAATTTGCAACTACTTCCAGTACTTTTGAAAGATTAGTCACAGACTCAGATATTTTTGTAGATAAGAGTCTGTTGATCAAGGATGTGATAGATGACAGTGTAGAATCCATACTTATAACCAGACCAAGGAGATGGGGCAAGACTTTAAACATGGATATGCTCAGGACTTTCTTTCAACCTGAGGTAGAGGATTCTACAACCAAAAGTGGGATATTTCAAGATGTTGGTAAAAAAGATTACTTTGAACATCTCAGAATATCCTCTGGGTATATAGACACTAGAGAGATTACTAAGAGATTGCTCTTAGTAGATAATAAGAAAGATTTCAAGAATGATAGAAAGAAGTTAGAGGAAATAACTAAAGAATTGGGAGTTACTACCAAAGAAGAAGTAATGAATCACTTGAGTTGGCTTGTGAAGCTTTTTAATGAAGTTAGCCCCGAAAGAGAGGAGTATAATAAATTGGAAGAAAACAAGCAATCCAGAGCTCAACTTGTTGATAAATTTATTGTTATAAGAAAGCAAATAGAAGATAAAATAGAAGAATTAAAAAAGAGTTTCAATAAGGAATATGGCCAAATAAAGGAAAAGTTTGATCTTATCGCAAGACATAAGGGGCAATATCCAACAATATTCATTACGTTTAGTAATATCGTAGACTCAGAGGGATATCGCGAGATGAATGAAGAAACTGTTCTAGGCAGCATAAGCACTTCTATTGCTAATGCCTATAAAGAGCATTATTATTTAGTAGATTATTTGTACTATAAATCACAAAATGGGAGTTATGGTGAAAAAAGGCAACTAAAGCAAAACTTAAACAAGTTTAACCGTATATGTGACGGAAAAGATGAAGAAGGAAGTGTGCCAACTTCAGAAGATTTGAAAGAAAGCATAAAATTCCTAACTGAACTATTACACGAACATTATGGACGTAGAGCATATGTACTAATAGACGAATACGACGCTCCACTCAATAGCTCAATTGGTAAAAATCATTATAGGTTAGTGGTTGATACAATAAGAGAGATGTTTAAACATGGAATGAAAAATAACGAACATCTAGAAAAAGCAATAATGACCGGAATATTAAGAGTAGCGAAAGCTGATCTGTTTTCGGGACTGAATAATTTTTCTGAATATGGGGTACTAGATAAGCAGTATGCGAAACATTTTGGTTTTACAGAAGCTGAAGTGGATGCGTTATTGAAAGACAACTTAAAAGGAAGTACTGAAGAAGTGAAACAACAAGCCTCACAAGTTAAAGCATGGTATAACGGATACAATATAGGTGGATATACTATATATAATCCATGGTCTATCATGCACTGTTTAGCTGATCAAAAATTAGACTTATATTGGATTAAAACAGGAGATGACAAATTATTGAGAGAGAGTTTAAAAAATGCTGCTCATAATGTAGAATCAAATTTGAATTTTCAAAAATTGTTATCTGGAGAATTAGTAAATGTGAAAGTTGCAAAAGAATATAATGCAGAAGAATTAAATGAAAACAATGCTTTGTGGCATCTTGCATTATACTCTGGTTATATCACCGCTTCAGATTC
>NZ_JAJBJC010000213.1 GCF_021811825.1 Candidatus Anadelfobacter sociabilis
TAAAGAGAGAAAGAAGAAAGCAAAATTAAAAGAAAATCCTCAAAGTCAAAATTATTCAAAAGAATTACAATCAATTTCTTGAAAATCTAATTATTCTGTAAATGGAGAGACACCAGGACCGAAACCTAAGAGAATTACAAAAGCAAAATCCACAAGGAATACAAGCAAACAAAATCCAAGATCTATGAGTAGGTCTTCAATAAAAGTATGTCCAAAAAATGGCAAGAAAGAAACAAAAAGAAAAATAAAAGATGATAGGAAGAAGAAAGAAAATGAAGAAGAAAAGAAGACAAGGAGAAAAAGGAGAAGTAAATCAAGATCTAGTGAGTCAGATATATCAAGTAGTGAAGAAGAACTAACTCAAAACGAAATTGATAAATTTCAAATAAAGGATAAAACAATCTTAAAATAATCTATTTGGGAAGAAAAATTTAAAACCAGACGATAGAATTCAAGCAACAATACTCAATCAACTTAAAGGTGATATATATGGAGAACTAGAATTGATTAAAGATCATAAAAAGAGACATAAAATTAATAAAAATCTTAAAGATAAGAGAAATAACAAATAAATTATTTCCAGATAATGAGGGAGAAGAGAATATTTTAGAGGAAATGAAATCAAAGAGAAACTTAATTACTTCAAGAGAAAGTAGAAATTTGAAATAAGTTAATGTTGTCTCATCTGGCAAGTCGTTACTATGAGATGGTTAAAAGTCAGCAAGTCAAAGAGACTGTATGAGGAAAATTGGACGAAGCATCAAATCAATTTTGCTCTGAATGAACAAAAATTTACAATCAACAAAGATCCGCCATTGTTGAGGAAGTGTGTGGCGATATAATCTCAAAAAGCAAAGAAAGTCTTCAAAAAAATTCAGATATTGAGATTAGTAGAGGAACTTGAATTAGAGGCCTATAAGCATTTTGAATACTGTTGTTGTTATTCTTGGAGTAATTTGATTTTTATTAATTCTTACAATAATCGATAGAAGCTTAGAGATTAATAGATCTAGAACAGATGTAAGGTATTTAGCAAGCATAGGGAGTTCTAATGAAAAATCATTATATAAAAACAACGAATTTTTACAGTAAGTAATAGAAAACACGTGTTTATAATTTAAGAAATCAAATTAAAGAAATATTTTAAATTGTTAAATTTTATTATCAATAAAATCTTAATATAAAAAATTTAAAAGAGTAAATCAAAGTCATAGAAACTTACACAATAACTCAGTTTGCCTAGTATCTCAAAATAAATACCTTACAGATCCAAATTTTAAGCTTCTCCAATCTGATTCATATGGTGATTTAAAATGATATGAAAAAGATTTAGAATCAGAATCTCATGAGTATCCTTAACGAAATTACTATATCGAATTTCAAAAATCATCCTTGAAGTAATATAAACATAAGTAATTTGAATTGAGATAGATGAACATTTTCTGTTGATGATCCAGTTTCCTCAGAAAATATTTGAAACAATTATCTTAATTTTTGGATAGAAAATAAAAATCTAAAAATAGATGGAAATAAAAGTGATTATTTATCGAAGAAGATCTGCAGAAACGTATAGTTGAAAGAATAAGCTATAAAGAAAGTATGCAAAAGAAACGAGAAGAACTTGAAATTCTTAAATAAAAAGAGAGAAAATTATGAAAAGAAAAATATGGGAAACT
>NZ_JAJBJC010000080.1 GCF_021811825.1 Candidatus Anadelfobacter sociabilis
CTATTTGGACAGCTTGGAAATGTAGTTTATGATCATATTCAGCCCGAATTCATAAAGGAATGCAAACAAGCAGTAAACTAAAGAGACTGCTATAATTATTCCTTTGAAGTTTTCAGGAGGAGACTGAGCTTCAAAAAGTTCTCTTTGCTTTCCTTTCATTGTCTAAAATAGATAATTAAGTCAAATACTTACAAAGATTAAAAGAATATTAATAATGATATCAATAATGATCAGTCCAAAGAAAATTGGATTTCTCCAAATCTCTTTTCTGAATGGTCTTCCTACTGAGTAACTAAGAGCAATACATAGGAACATCATTAAGGAAACAAACCACAATACAGTTGATTCTGTTGAATCCCAACATATTTCTCAGTCTGGGCTATTCTTTACATACCAACTCTGAGAAGCTAGAATATAGTACATAATAATTTGTGCTACAGCTTGAATAACTATATGGCCAAGCACACTAATTAATACAGGAATTCCCCATAATTTTCCAAGAGGTACTGCTTTATCTAATTTGTGATAAGGACCTGTCAATGACATAGTAAATACAAGTGGAGTTGTAATAAATAAATCCTCATACAAGTACTCGTATGGAGACAAATCAGCAATAAATTGGTAGAGTATGAGCACAGTTGTAAATTGAATCATTGAATAGAGTGCCATATATTTAAAAACTTGAAAACTAGTTGCCAATGAGCATCTTCCTTCTCTGAGAAGAGTAATCATTGGAGAAATATTAGTGATTTTAGATGTAAACGGAGCAGCAATTGATGCTTCTGCTTCTGAAAGTGAAAGACCAACATCTGCTGTTTTTAATGCTTTGCAATCATTAGCACCATCTCCTCACATTCCAACCATAAACTGAGTATTATGTTGAAGCTCAACGATTAATTGAGCTTTGTCATCAGGAGACATTCTTGCGAAAATCTTTCAATGCTTAATAACAGCATTGTACATATTTTTCATATCCTCATCTCTTTCATCTTTAATTTTATTTATCATAAAATTGAATGCCTTTCCTGTTAGAGCAACTTCATAGCTATACATTTCAGAAGTATCTCCATTTTCCCATGGACATATACCTTTGTTAATTCCTTCTTCTTGAATTTTACCTAAAATATTACATTTAACACTTTACCATTTTCTTCATGTTCATCTCGAATACTTTGAACTGGAAAATCACGTACTTTATTTGATTTAATTTTATTTAATGATGCATCATTAGATATATATGAGATGTCCTTTGAAATTCTTGATTCTATCTTTGACCACTTAATTCATGAATCAGCGTTATTATCATATACATCTCCCAAGAATGAGTCTTTATGAGCATCAAAAATGCCGCATTTTCTTCCCACAGAAATAGCAGTAAGACCATTGTCACCTGTTGCCATTATAACAGGAATATCTGCTTCTTGGAGCTGTTGAACACAAGATAGCGTTTCCGGTTTTTGCTTGTTTTCCATGACAATAAATCCTAAGAGATTTAAATCTTTTTCAACTTCTTCTCTTTTGCAAACCCTAATTTTCTCTCCATCATATCCATCTAAGAATCTATATGAAACTGCAATAACTCTTAACCCTTCTCTAGCATATTTTTCTAACATAATTGCAAAATTCCCTGGTATAGTATTATTTGTTCATAAAGTTTGAATAATTTCAGGTGAACCTTTAACAAAAAGTATTAAAGATCTTGACTGTTTATCTAATGCTATAACACTCATTCTTTGCAAAGATGATGCAAACTCAAATCTCTTTATTACTCTTACTTTTTCGTTTACTCCAAGAATACTAAACTTCTTTTCATTGTCTATAATTAAGAGTTTAAGAAACATAAATAGAATAAAAATTATGATTAATGTACAAATTATACATTTTACATAAATAAAAAACATTTAACTAAATATCTTTCTAACCTGGAGGAGAAAACAATGCTAAATCTGCATATTCAGCTTGCTCTTGTTGTTCTGGTTCGTGTAATTGCCATTTTGTTGACTTAAACATCTCAACATCTAATGGATCCCCAATAAAATGCTCTCCAACTTTAGCAATAGAATGACAAGTAGCCATACACTCAACACATTTTTGAACAGCAAATTGATATTGCTTTCCTTCAACAGATTCTAACTTAATGTTTGCATGTGAAAATAAAGATGAAACCTCTTCAACTTCATCTAAAAATTTGTTCTCTACTACACCAACAAGCTTTGAAAAATTTAAAGTATCTTCGGTTAATGTTCCAGTTTTATCAAAAACTAAAGTCTTAACTCTCCCAGCTGTATTTATTGTATCTGGAGATATACTATAAATCTTTCCTTTATTTAATCTAAATAAAGAATAAACTACTCCTGCACTCATAGCAGCAGGTAAAGCTGGAGGAACAGCAATTGTAACAATGTTTCAGAATTTAAGAATCATTTCTCCTGTAGTCAAAAATCCCAACCAAAAATGTAGACTTATAAAGAACCCAATAATTGCAAAAACTCCGAACATTGAAATAAAAATAAGAGCATCCCTAAAGAAGTGATATCTCGTTGGTCTTGGATACATTATACTTTTAACCATAGAACCTTTGAATGTATCGAAATTCGTTCTAATAACTATGGCAGTTGCATCTTCACCTCCGAGCTTTTTATTTAAAATAACTTGAGTTCCACAAAACAATGTATGCACCTTTCAGTTATCATTATTGTATATTTCTTTATCATTGTAAGGAAGTGGAGTTTTAATTACAGGAACACTTTCACCTGTAAGCATTGCTTCATTGATAATGCTTGAACCTTTAATCATGATAGCATCTCAGGGCATTTTTATTCCTTCAGGAACAAGAATAATATCGCCAGGAACAAGCAAGTCACTATTTACTTCTTTAATCTCAATATTTCCCTCTTTATTCTTTCTAACAACTGTAACATTGCATTCATACTTTGACAATTTCTTTAATCGATAAAAGCTTATCTTCAAAAATACTAACTCCATTACAATAGAGACAACTGTTAAAAATATAATACAATAAGCATAGATTTCATATTCTGTCAAAAACCAAACAATAAAACTGAAGACCTGGAAAATGTAGAAGGGATTAAAAATATCAACAAATAATGCTAGCAATATATTCTTCTCTTTGATTTCAATGTTACCTCTTCCATAAAGAGTAAGAATGTGAGAAATCTCTTCTCCTTCCTGCACATTCTTTGAATATTTATCATGAATTACATCAAAAGTTTTATTAGTATCAAACTCAATTGGAGCAAAAAGGTTATCATCAGGACTGAAGAAATACTTAGAGTATCTAAAGTTAAATGTTGGAGTTGTGCTATTTATCTTCTTATATCCATTACTAAATCTCATCGTATCCTCCTTTTCTGATAAGATTCTACCTCCTTCAGTGAATCTATTTGGTGCTAAAGATATATAATTAAAACTTTGTTTAAAATATGGAGATACCTCGTTTGATGTATACAATTTCCTTTTGTTTTCTGCATCCATAAACTAATAGAAATGATGCCTTGTCTAATTCTTTCACTCTCCAGAATACAAGGTAGTACATTACATCAACATACCAAATGATGAATAGCAGGGCAATCCCGGCTGTGAGAATGGTCAGTATCGGAACAAGAAGGATTACTTTCAGCCAACAGATTTGAAGTTTGACTACTTTAAAAATCTGAGTTTCCTCTTCAGAGTTTAACTTATTAACAAAATTACATTCAAAATCCTCGTCGTTGTTTGAAGAAGGATCTAAGTGATTTCCAGCATTAGTCCTTTTCATTAAATTTTCATTCTCTGTAGCGGCATCTTTCTCTTCAGAATATTTTCTAAATAAAATAATTACAAAAATTTTAAATGAGAATCTAATTAAGAAATTTTGAATTTGAATCTTAAGTGTTAGAAATGAATTTTTTAATTGAAAACAAAGCATTTGGTATGGGTTTACATATAAATTATTTAAATCTTAGATTTATCTCTTTTGAAATAGGATAGCAGTAAAATTAATTCAAATTATATTAAAAAACTAATTTCAAGTTAATTTTGAATTAAATAAAGATTCAGTTTCAAACTGTAAACTAATTTTTATCTTTGGTTGACTATTAAATCATGGAGCCAATCCTTGCTCAAAATGTAGGTAGGATTATGCAAATTCATAGCATTTAATTGATTTTACCATAATTATAGACTTATTTATCATTTTATTTAAACTTAGGATAAAGGATTCATATTAAAAGGTAGCATCAAGTAAAAAACCAAAAATAAAATGCTAACTACAAAAGATTATCTTTAGTTATTTTAATTTTCTCTTGATTTAAACAACCTTCATTTTATTTTATCTATTGATTAACTAAGATGAAGAAAAGCTAATGGATTCTATTAAAAGTTAGACTTTAAGGTTTTAAAGTTAAAGGTTGGTTTATAGTATTTTATTTCAAAATATTCTTCTTTTCTCTCAATCTTCAGTGTCACCAAACAAACCAATCTAAATCGATATATGTCGATTTAGACTAAAATTTATCTTCAAAATACTAACTCCATTACAATAGAGACAACTGTTAAAAATATAATACAATAAGCATAGATTTCATATTCTGTCAAAAACCAAACAATAAAACTGAAGACCTGGAAAATGTAGAAGGGATTAAAAATATCAACAAATAATGCTAGCAATATATTCTTCTCTTTGATTTCAATGTTACCTCTTCCATAAAGAGTAAGAATGTGAGAAATCTCTTCTCCTTCCTGCACATTCTTTGAATATTTATCATGAATTACATCAAAAGTTTTATTAGTATCAAACTCAATTGGAGCAAAAAGGTTATCATCAGGACTGAAGAAATACTTAGAGTATCTAAAGTTAAATGTTGGAGTTGTGCTATTTATCTTCTTATATCCATTACTAAATCTCATCGTATCCTCCTTTTCTGATAAGATTCTACCTCCTTCAGTGAATCTATTTGGTGCTAAAGATATATAATTAAAACTTTGTTTAAAATATGGAGATACCTCGTTTGATGTATACAATTTCCTTTTGTTTTCTGCATCCATAAACTAATAGAAATGATGCCTTGTCTAATTCTTTCACTCTCCAGAATACAAGGTAGTACATTACATCAACATACCAAATGATGAATAGCAGGGCAATCCCGGCTGTGAGAATGGTCAGTATCGGAACAAGAAGGATTACTTTCAGCCAACAGATTTGAAGTTTAACTACTTTAAAAATCTGAGTTTCCTCTTCAGAGTTTAACTTATTAACAAAATTACATTCAAAATCCTCGTCGTTGTTTGAAGAAGGATCTAAGTGATTTCCAGCATTAGTCCTTTTCATTAAATTTTCATTCTCTGTAGCGGCATCTTTCTCTTCAGAATATTTTCTAAATAAAATAATTATAAACATTTGAAATGAGAATCTAATAAAAAATTTGAATTTAAATCTTAAGTGTTAGAAATGAATTTTTTAATTGAAAAGAAAGTATTTGGTTTGGTTTACATATAAAT
>NZ_JAJBJC010000026.1 GCF_021811825.1 Candidatus Anadelfobacter sociabilis
ACCTGTAGAACCATGAATTTCTATACTGCTTAATTCATCATTTTTAGTAAAGTGCAATTTTTCCCCCTTAGATCTATTGTTATCTGTATCAACTAAATCAAAAGTCACTACTAAATTGGTAAGGTGTGATTTTGTTATGTTTTCCTCCATAAACAAACGAATAACTCCCTTTTTATCACATCTTAAAAATAATTCATTAGCACTACTCATAGGGAACACCTTACCAAAGCATATTAATAAATAAACAATAAATTAAATATAAACAACTCCTCAAACTAATATATAAAAAATGGCTTTAAGCATCTTTCTTAATGATTGTTAATTAACTACCATAAAACCATGAAGTGAAGTAATTCCCATGATGCTCTACTTTAACACTATTAGCAATAGCACAATTATATATGCTATCCGCATCATCAAAATCTGATGTATTATTAAACGCAGTTTTAGAATTGTCAACTAGAACATAACTATCGACACAATCAAGCTTATATGTATCCGCACCATTTGTATGTGCAATACTATTAATTTGTATATTCGATCCCTTGACGCTAATCTTTCCATTTGTTTGATATAAACCATCCACTACAACAGAAGTATCAGTAAAATATAAATTCCCCTTAATACATTTTATTTCTCCATCAATTATATTTGTTATTACTGTTTGATTTTTCAAATTCAATTCTAACACTTTTATAGGTACTGAATTAGGAAAATGATTGATTTTGTCTATTGTCATGTAAATAACACCAGCGTGATTACAAGATAAATTTGAGATATGATTTTTATACATATTACTAAATAATAAATAGATTAAACACAAAAATACCACCATCACTTATAGATTATATATTTGAAAACTACTAGAAGTAACTTAAAGAAGATTGATAGAAATAATCTAAATAAATACTCTTATATTAAATATTTATTAATAAATTCATTTATTAATTTATTATAACGAAAATATTATAACAAAAAAAACCGAAAATATTATAACAAAAAAAACTATCTCATTAAAAAATCAGCACAAAGCGTATAAATATCTTCTTCAAACAATCACAAAATGTTATTTTACATAACCTATTAATACAAGCGTTCGATCTAGATATATTTGTAAAATAATCAAGCTAAACATGCTTTTCCAATAATAAAGTTACGCATAAATTTTTAAATAATTCTGACATCCGCAATAAATATTTGTTCTTGATACTTTTTACATTAAGTAATAGCATTGATAGTATAAATACTTTTGTCACACTACTATAAAATGTAGTAGCATTTGTATATTTGACACATTAATACATGAGATATAACTAGAAATCACAAAAAAATATATCACCCCCTGAGAATAGAGCTAATGGTATCATTGTAATATGTAGAAGAAAAATTTAACATAACATAGGGAGGTAGTATTGTATTATGAAAAAGACTGATACACAAAAAAGATCAAATACAGAAAATAAGTATATAAAAAAATTAATGGAAAGATCTAATGAATCTTCTTTAAAGGTTATAAATCTCGCTCAAGAAAATTTAAATGAGCAAGATATAGAAGATCTTGCTGAGATACTGAGAAAGAATAGTCACACTATAGAAGAATTAGATCTTTCTTATGCAATTAGCGATAGCACTCAAATGAAAATTTTGACAGATGCTCTAGAAGGTAATACTAGTCTTAAAGTAATTAAATTACCGCATTGTCAGTTGAGCGCAAACGATATTGATAGTTTAGCAAAAGCGCTAAAAAACAATAATAACATAGAAACTCTTGATCTCAGCCATAACAATCTTCATGACGCTAATAGTTTTTTTGAGATATTAAAACATAATCCACAAATTGAAAACTTAGATTTAAGTGAGACAGGATTATTTATTTATAAAAAAGATACAGAGCAATTATATGAATCAATATTAGGTTGTAAGAATATTAAAAAACTTGAATTATCTTCTAATTATATTACAAAAGATAGTGCAGAGTATATCTACAAAATATTAGAGTCTCATAAATCAATAAAAGCATTAAATTTGATTAATGCACAAGTGATGGATGATAATGTTATTCTTGATGGCATTATAAAATATTCTTTGGAGACAATTGAAGAATTAGATTTGTCATCTTCCAGCCTCACACCTTCTCTCAATATTACAAAAATAAATAGTATTATAGAACAAAACACTTCACTAAAAAAATTAGTATTAAATAAAGTCGAGGAATCTACATCTAAGAGCATAAAACAATTATTAAATAATGAGAATTGTCAGCTAGAAGAAATAAAAGTATCCGACAGAATGGATTCAATAAAAATAAATAACTTACTTCACGCTATTCCTGATAAAAGTACTATAAAAAAACTAACTATCAATACAACCACTAATAGTACTGAATTTATAATAAAAGATTTGGTTGAATTAATAAAAAATAATAAAAGTATTGAGGAGATTAAACTAGGAGGAAGCGAAGGTCTTGATAGAATGAAGAATGAAATTTTGGAACCGTTAATAGCTGCATTAAAAGATAATAATAACATCAAAAAATTTGACCTAATGGACTATGCCATAGATAACACTGGAATGCAATATGTAGTAGATTTACTAAAGCATAATAATGATATAACAAAACTAGATGTTCAAGTGACAGTTGCGTCATTACCTACTTTTCTTGAAGCTGTAAATAAAAATAATAATATTAACTCTATTAATCTTACAAGCTTATATATAGAAGATTTAAAACAAAAGATGAATCAATCATCTGATATACAAGAAACAATTCTTCTCTTAGCGAATCATCGAACTCCACTTAATATAAATTTATCTGCAAATGTAATATTACTTTTAGACAATACACTGATAGAACTGATGAAAAATAATGAGAATATTACTATTAGTTATCCTATGAGTAAATTTGATACTAATCAACTTTCTCTAAATGATCAAAAAAAACTTAGTAACATAAAAGATTTATCTACAGAAAATGCTGCTAAAATAAAGCAGAATGAAGAAAAATTAAAACAAGTATTCGCAGAGAAACAACAACGGCAAACAGAAAATACAAAAAAAATGGCAGATACATCATCAAAATTACGAAATAAAGAAGATTTTGAAAAAGAATTAAAGACAATGCAAGAAAGTAATACACAAGATATAAAAGAACAAATAAAAATATTTCGACAAAATGAGGATAAAAATGCTCGAATTCTAGCTGATGATATAAATATACAAAAAGAAATTTTTAATAAGCAACTAGCAGAAAGTAAGAAAAAACAAAACAACCTCACGAGTAATGTAAATGAAAGTAAATCTGCAAAGAGTGCTGTGAGTGAAATCAAAAAGCAAACACTAGAAAATATCGAAAAAGCAATCAAAAGTGTACAAGATACACAAATCATACAAGAAGGCAAAAAGTTTCAACAAAATCTTTTTGATATGAAAAATAGTGATTATCAAACGCAAGATTATCAAACGCAAAGCGAAGAATTGATTAATAATCATCAGACACACAATATAGATAATATTAATCTCATTGAGAGAGATTTAAAAAATCAATCGTTTGACATTCAAGCTAGAAGAGTAGAGCAGTTGAAGAGAAGGACGGCAAATAAACAAAAAACAGCTCAAAACAATCCTAACAATGATGAAAAAATTGCTATAACGATTATGATAGATGGTAAAGAAATACATAAATTTTCGAAAAATATTGAAAGCTTTAACCTTACTAATAGTGAGTTGCTTGCATATAATAAAGGGCAGTCAGTAGAAAAAATTAATTCGTTAAAGAATTTCTTAATTGATTCACTCATAACTGATACAAATAATTATGAGAGTAGAGATGAAAAAACTAACAATTTAAAAGAATATGTTGAGAATGTTTTTAAAAATGAAATGAAGCAAAACATAAATAATCTCAAGCAAATAAATTTGAATCTCTCTAGCCAGGCATTTGCTCAATTTACTATGGAGCAAATGCAAAGTAAGGACATTGACAATAGTGTACCAGACAAAACTACAAATATAAGAAATAAGTGTAAAGAATTAATAGAGATTACAAAACAAGAAAATCTTAGTGACAGAGAAAAAGTGACACAAATTAGGGATGCCGTTATAGAATTTATAAAACAAGAAACAAATATGCATCAAAAATTGATAGATAATTTCCGAGATGTTATTACAGATTATGCAGAAAAATTTGTTTATTCTTTAGAACAAATTAATAAGAATGAAGAAGAAATAGAATATTACCAACAACATAATAGTACAATCTCTGATACATTTGCATCGTTGTATGATCTTCCAACCAATGAAGAATTAGAAGCTTTTGAAGAATTTGTTGATTTTGTAGTCAGTATATTAAATACGATTCTTGATAAGATACAAAGTTATATATTTGATGATGTAGAAAATACTCAAACAAATACTCAAACACATGATGAAATTGCAATTAATTTATTAATCAACGAATTAGAAACAGAAAGAAATAAGGAGCTCATAAATTCTTTAGATATTGAACTTAATAAAATAATAGGAAAACGAGAAGCAGAGAATGTTAGCAAAATACGAGACACAATTAAAAATTTCTTTATTAAAAACGGAATAGGTGATGAAAAAACAATGTCTAATATTCAATATACCAAGATATTTGATGATTATGCAAAAGAAACATCACACAAGCAACCGGATGATAAACGCTTATCACATTTCTTAAGTATGCTTACTGTTTTTAAAGATGAGTACACTGCAAATAATAAGAATAATACAAAGGCAGCAGAGCGGTTAAATATCTTTATTAATTCTATTGATTCAAAAATACAAGATATAGCAAATTCTCGTATTCATAAAAATGAGACAAGCTATATTTCAATGATAATGAATAAAAAAGATAATAAAAATTCGATAAATAATAGATCACAATAATAATGATATTGATTCTTAATCTTTATAGTGATTTATACCACTTTTTGGTGGAATTATTATTGGTAGTATGTCATTTTTTCATTGTTATAACTAAGTCAGATTGGCTTTACTTGCAAATCTTATAACTTATCAAAATAAGGATATTTCTTAGTAATTAGAGTTTTCAATGATAAAGAAAGATTGATATTGATATGTATTGTGATTGTTATGGTCTTTGATATGCAGGAAGAAATAGTAACGGAAGTACTGCTATTGAGTTGTATTATATGGTATAAGGAAGTATTTGTGGGCTATCATTAGAATATAAAATGCATCTAAAGGGCGATAGTAATAATGGTGAGTTTCACTATATCTGAAACGTAGATTGAGGCTTATAAAAAGCTAAAATTAATCTTTGTGTGGAATTAACAACATCAAAGCATATAGAGCTAGGACTAGATCTACTTGGATAAGAAAGAACATTAGCTAACAAGCTTAGCTAATTAACTATAATTAGTCATATAATTGTGGTAGTTCACTTAGAAAACCAAAATTTATTTGATATATCAAAATGCTGGTTATCATAAATCAAATCACAAAAGTGTTTTGAGAGAAGTTATAAAAGTTGGATATTATGTTATTGAATATTTATCTCTCTACTTACAAAACTTCAATCCATTAGAATATAAATAGGTACAAAACTAAATTTCTTATATGTAAGAAGTCTCATGCTACTTATTCCCTATCAAAAATTTTGCTAACAGACCAAAATAATATGATCAAAAAATGATGCACATTATAAAATGAATACTTATTATCTAAAGTAAGGTATGCGGCATAGATAAATGCAAATTTTCTAATACACTGCGCATAAATGCGCGTTTTCAATGCTTTTTTATATTAAGATGCGCGGATCTTTATCTATATTATCTTTCTTTAAGAATGTACTTTCTTTAAAAATGTGAAGTATATCAGAACGCCACACTTTCTGATATACTAGAATCATCATGTATTTTATAACAATTCAACTAAGTAGTATCAGCATTTATTTAAGTCATAAATATCTGCGAGAAAAACAAAATCTTTATACTTTTCCTCTCTCTGTATACTCCTATTTATCACTAAATTCTTACTTATCATCTTCACTATTTCACATTACACATCACAACTAAGTCGCATAACATTCCTAAGTCGCATAACATTCGCAAAAATCTCAAATCACCTCAATAAACCCAAGAAACATACTTCTCATCCCTGTATCACAAAAATTCCAAACTATAAATATATACTAAATAATTTGATACATAAATCCAAAATCTTTTGTATGACTAAATTTTACATCTGCACTTTACTGCAGTGTTATTTTTTAAACTATATAAATAATTTGCTAATAATCCATCTAATATGCACAACTCCGCACCTAAGGTGAGTGAATAATTGTTAAAAAATAAAATATGCAATATTCATAACAAAATTCAAATTGAAAGTCTAATCCATTATCAATTTATAAATACTACACAATCTTACTATAATAAAAGTGTAGCTTGTCATTTTTAATTAAGTTGGGGATTTATGGCATAATTATCAGTGAGTGTTTTTTATAAAATAATTGAAATCATCTAAATTAAGTAGTGCAAAGCATAGTTTTGTAATACAAATATATAAAAGAATCGATAAATACAATAATAACAATCCTCTACAAAAATATCTGCTGCAGTCTAATATCATAAAACAATTTTTCTACGTGACTCATACAATTTCACTACCATATTAAAGAATAAAGAAAAATGAGTCTATAAACAGTGTAGAAATATAATATATTATATCTAATCTTTTATAGATATATGCTGATTATCATTCTTGCACACTTATCATTCTTTAGTAATCAAGCTAACTCTACTGTGATTTTGAGTACACTACACGCCAATTCTACAATATATTATTGTAAAATTTTCTTAAGGTACTATACACACATATAAGTTATCTATACAACTAACATTATAGTGCAGTATATTGCTATAATAAATTATAAACCTTATTTTTCTCACGAAGAAGTATCACTATCACTCTCACCATCAACTATCTCTTGCTTACTTGTGGTATCATCATGATGACCAGATACTGATAATACTGTAGCGTTAGCTTTATCTATAGGCTCCACACCATCTGGAAAAATAATATCAGCAATATGTATTGAATGACCTACATTCAAATTTGCAATATCTATTTCTATAAAAGATATGACATTTTTGATACTACACATCACATCTATTGTACGCTTGATGAGATTTAGATTTCCACCTTTTTGTTTAATGCCTATGCATTTATCAGCATTCAATAAATGAACGTTGATCGACACATGAACTTTATCTAAAGACTCATCCATTTCCTGTAAATCAACATGTATAACGTTACCAGTTATAGGATCACACTGTATTTCGCGAATGACAGTTTTGACATTGCTTTTAGCTTTTTCAGTAAATTCAGTACCTACTGGAAGATTTAAGATCAAGACTTTAGATTTAATACCACCTTTGCGATATAATTTATCAAATTCTCTGTAATTTAATGAAATAGGTAATGTGACAACTGATGAGCGGCAACGCTTTAAGCAAGATATATCGCTGTCAGTACATTGAGAATCGCTATTACTCATACTCTTATCATTATTTACATCTTTTTTTTCATCTTTTTTACCAGTATTTTTTGTTTTTACTGGTTGATATGCCTTAGAAATAGAAGAATATAAAATTGCTGGGAGCAGTCCAGATCTACGTAACGCACGAGCACTATTTGTACCAACAGATTCCCTCGCGTTAATGCTAAAAACTATTTGTTCCATAATGATTGATTGATAAATACAAAATTAAAACACGCAAAAACACCGCCTCACATTTACTGCACTTCCATGTTTAGTGAATTAAGAAAGGCACTCATAACACTATATATAATTATATTAATTATATTCGTAAAATTAAGCTCAAATAATAACACAAAAACGCCTTCTATAAGGCACTATCTACCCATATAAATGCTATAAAAATAGCTCAAAATACCTAAAAAAGTAAAATAATTCTTTTTCCTTTCTATTATAAAAATATATAAAAATTCAAACAAAACGTATTATAGACATAGCCGCACAATCCCCTTGTCGATACCCTGTCTTAATAATGCGCAAATATCCACCTTTGCGTTCCAAATATCGCTTTCCTAAGACCGAAAATAATTTACTTACAGGTTTCATATCATTACGAAATTTTGTCAAAAGAGAGCGACGATTATGTAATGTATCAATTTTTGCTAATGTTACAATTTTTTCAACTATAGGCCTAATCTCTTTTGCTTTTGGCAAAGTGGTCATAACACTTTCATGCTCTATTAATTCTTTTGCTAAATTTACTAAAAGAGCTCTTCTATGCGAACTTTTTCTACCGAATTTTCTTCCTTTAACACCATGATTCATAGATAGACCTATAATAAACAGTAATTTTTAATCTAATAACAATTAAATATAATAAATAACACAAACAACAAAATAAATATCAACAAAAAACACAAAAAATTGAGTAAAAAATACAAAATTAGATACTCAAAACACCTAAAATACCTAATTTACTAATCAATTTGACCTGTTAAAGTTAACGTTCATCATCCTCATATTTTGTAGCTAAATCTTCCAGATCAGCTGGAGGCCATTCAGGAATTACCATTCCAAATTTTAGATCCATCTTCTCTAGTAATTGCTTCAATTCAGTTAACGATTTCTTACCAAAATTAGGTGTTTGCATTATCTTAGATTCAGTTTTAATGACAAGATCTCCGACATATGCAATATTCTCATTCTTCAAACAATTCTGAGCGCGTACAGAGAGCTCTAGATTTTCAACTTTAATAAGCAATTTGGAATCAAATGGCAACACATCCTTAACATCCTCTTCAGAAGGTTTTATGTCAGCAAAATTGATAAAGACCTGTAGTTGGCTTTGCATTATTTTTGCTGAAAGAGCTAGGGCAACGTCTGGTGCAATAGCTCCATTAGTTTCTATTGTAAGATACAATTTATCATAATCAGTATCTGAACCAACACGGGTGTTATCAACCTTAAAACTCACTTGTTTTACTGGAGAGAATAAAGCATCTATAAAAATAGTAGACAATGGCGCGCCTTGCACTTTATTTTCCCCTGCCGAGACATAACCTTTATTGCTCTTTGCGATTAATTCCATATCAAGCGAAGCTCCTTTGTCTAAATAACAGATAAATTTATCTGGATTTACTACTTTTACATCGCTACCAGTCTCAATCATACCAGCTATTACTTCGCATGGACCTATAGCCTTCAAGCGCATAGAACATTTTTCAGCAAAAGGGCTTGATAGAACAACAGACTTTAAATTCAATACTATTTCTAATACGTCTTCACGCACTCCCTGTATACTCGAATATTCATGTTCTACACCATCTATCTTCAACGATACAATAGCCATACCACGTAATGATGAAAGCATTATTCTACGCAAAGCATTTCCTAATGTTACCCCAAAACCCCTCTCCAATGGCTCAATACAAAAGGTTGCGACATTATCTTGAACATCAACTAAAAAATAATTTGCTGGCTTTTGCAAAGCAACCCAATTCTCCGCAAATGCCGATGGAGAATGCACCTCAGTACCGCTTACAGTATTCAGTATCATCTCTTCTCTATTGTTTACCGTCATACACTAATATACCTCAACTACTAACAAAAGTGACAAATGCTCTCTCTTTAAAATGGTTTATAATTCTTAAAGTGACTAAAGCTAATAAACGCAACGATTTTTTCATAATTAACTCCAGATACATATTTTTTTCTGTGATTATACGCAAATAAATATATAATTTGATAAAATACTAAAAACGATAATTTTAATACATTAAACAAGAAAAAATGTAGCGCAAAAAAACAAAATCACTAAACATGTCGTCTTTTAGGTGGTCTGCAACCATTATGTGGTACTGGTGTCACATCTATTATCTCTGTTACATTCAATAAAGACGATAAAGCGCGCACTGCCGATTCTCTCCCAGATCCAGCACCTTTTAGCCTTATACTTACTATCTTTAGACCTACTAATTCCATAGCTTTTTTCGCCGCCTTATCGGCTGTGACTTGCGCTGCATAAGGCGTTGCTTTACGAGAACCCTTAAATCCACATTCTCCAGCCGACGACCATACAATAACTTCGCCACCAAGCGTTGTGATACTAACTATTGTATTATTGAAGGTCGCACAAATCGATGCAATTCCTACAGATACAGATTCCCTTTTTTTTACACTCATGCTAAAAAAGCCTCAACTTAAACACAAACAAAAAACATACCAACATCAATAACGAACACACTAAACTACATGACATTTAACACAAACACCAATTCCCATAGAAAACAAATACTCAAAAGAGATAAACTCTCAAACACAATGAAACGTCTATCTACAAAGCACATCAAAAACACACGATCTTCAATACATTGATCTATTAATTATTTAGCAACTTTCTTCTTACCAGCAACAGGTGAACTCTTTCCCTTTCTTGTACGCGCATTAGTATGAGTACGCTGACCACGCACAGGTAATCTCCTCAGATGCCTAGTACCCCTATAACACTTCATATCAATCAGTGCCTTTATATTCATTGCAACCTGCTTTCGCAAATCACCTTCAACAACATAAGAAGAAATTTCACCTCTTAACTTACTTAACTCATCCTCCACAAGATCAAATACTCGCTTACTAGCGGCTATACCCAACTTTTCACAAATTTTGCGAGAAGTAGTATTACCTATTCCAAATATGTAAGTCAACGCTATCTCAACTCTTTTATTAGTTGGTATGTTTACACCAGCAATACGAGCCACTATTAACCTCTAAAAAACAATTATCTATACAAATCTACAAATAACTTAAACAGATAATAAATATTTTTTCTATTTAGTCAACAACCTAAAAGCAATCAAAAGACTATTTATCAAATAAAAGCTATTGAAATCACTTCACATATATGTATATTAAATACAAATCTATTAATTTATTTGAGTGTAGTGTGTGTTTTTTAATCAATAAATAAACAATCAATATCATAATCTTATATGTTGGGAAATATTGCATTTAATAGAAACACTCTTATGAGTGGTATGAGAGGTCTCATCACAGGTATAGCTAATGAAAAATCTCTGGCATGGTCTATTGCCAAAGCCTGTAGTGAAGCTGGAGCAGATCTTGCACTTACATATCAAGGAAGTTTAGTAGAGAAGAATGTGCGTATTTTAGCCAAAGAAACTAATTCTGAAATAGTGGAAATTTGTGATGTAAATTCACAGGAATCTATAGCAAACGTATTTGACATTATTGCAAAAAAATGGGGAAAGCTAGATTTTGTTCTACACGCTATTGGCTTTTCAAATAAAGATGAATTGAGAGGACGCTACGTTGATACATCACTAGAGAATTTTTTAAATACAATGAATGTTTCTTGTTATTCTTTTACTGCTATGGCGAAACATGCTGCTGCGTTAATGAGCGATGGTGGTACATTGTTGACATTGACATATTTTGGCTCAGAAAGGTATGTACCAAATTATAACGTAATGGGGTTAGCAAAGGCTGCACTTGAGTCTAGTGTGCGATATTTAGCATCTGATCTGGGTAAAAATGGTATAAGAGTAAATGCGCTCTCTGCTGGACCTGTGCGCACATTAGCTTCATCTGGTATAGGAGATTTTAGATCTGTACTGAAGTGGGTAGAAAAAAACGCACCTTTACGTCGCAATATTACGCATTTTGATGTAGCGAAGAGTGCTGTCTTTTTATTAAGTGAAATGAGTAGTGGTGTGACTGGCGAAATATTGTACGTTGATAATGGATATAACACAGTTGGTGTATGTCCTTTGGATAGTATTAAAGATGGTGAATAACAAAATATTAAGCTCTGATTAAGCTCTGCGAATAAGAAGAGAATAAGAAAATATGTAGAGAAGATTCGGATTTTATATTAAATTGGCAAGCTATACAATGTTGCAGGATTATGTTGGATTCATTTTTAGACTCTATATGAATCTCTATGAATTGTTTTTATATATTTTATAATGTTAGCTAACGTCAAGACACTAACCTTTTCTGGTATAGATGCACAAAAAGTCGAGGTTCAAGTTCATATAGCAGCTAGTGGTCTGCCATGTTTTAACATAGTTGGTCTACCAGATAAAGCTGTGGCAGAATCAAAAGAACGCGTTAGAGCTGCGTTTTCAAGTATTGGTCTTGGATTTCCTAACAAAAGGATTACTGTGCATCTCGCACCAGCTGATTTGCATAAAATAGGTAGTCACTTTGACCTAGCAATTGCATTAGCCCTATTAGTAGCAATACAGGTAATACCTCAAGAAGAAGTAAGTGAGTATTTCGTATTAGGGGAACTTGCACTAAATGGATCACTCACTTCAGTAAGCGGAATACTGCTCGCAGCTATTGTTGCACAAGAACTCTCTTGTGGTTTAATATGTCCCAAAGATAATGGAGAAGAAGCTGCTTGGTCTGGAAATAAGGATATCATCACCCCAAAAAATTTACTTGAGCTGATACACCATTTTACCGGTAAAATCCAACTTTTAACTCCAAAAATAAGCGATAGTATACAAGAAACTCAAGAATTATATGCTGATATATCTGATATAAAAGGACAAAACAGAGCAAAAAGAGCATTAGAGATAGTAGCAGCTGGGAATCATCATCTTCTAATGATAGGTCCTCCAGGCTCTGGCAAATCAATGCTAGCAAAGCGCCTTCCAGGTTTAATGCCTCCTATGACCAGTAGTGAAAAACTCAATTCAAGCATTATCGCAAGTATAGCTGGTAATTTAAAAAACAATCGTAGTCTTATCACAACGCGCCCCTTTCGTGAGCCACATAGTTCTTCTTCCGTCGCAGCAATGGTTGGTGGAGGAAAAAATGCATTACCTGGAGAAATAACATTAGCGCATTTGGGCGTATTGTTTTTAGATGAGTTACCTGAATTTAATAGAGCTGTTTTAGATAGTTTGAGACAGCCGCTTGAATCTGGTTATATAACGATAGCAAGAGCAAACAATCACGTTACTTATCCAAGCAAATTTTTATTGATCGCTGCAATGAATCCATGTAAATGTGGGTATTATGGTGATGTAAAACAAGCTTGCAGTAGAGCACCTAAGTGCGTTCAAGAGTATCAATCACGTATCTCTGGACCAATTTATGATCGCTTTGATCTGCAGATATATGTATCAGCAGTAAATCCATTTGCAGCTGCGATTAAAGAAGAGTCTAAGAATAATAATAATAAAAATTCTAAAGAAATCGCTGAGAAAGTAAAACTTGCATATGATATACAAAGTGAACGATATAAAAATTTTAATATAAGAAGCAATTCAGAATTAGATGGCAATTTATTAGAAGAAATAGTTCAATTTGACAATAACAGTAAAAATTTACTTGAAGAAGCGACAACTAAACTACACTTATCTATGCGCGGAATTAAGAAGATTATGAAAGTTTCGCGAACCATAGCTGATCTCGCTGGTCGCAAAGATATACGCAATTTAGATGTGGCAGAAGCAATTAATTTAAGAACTATCCAATTGAGAAAATAAAAAACATCTTTTTTAGATATATTTGTATGTTATAAATTTTCACTGTAGAATAGCCATTTTCAAATTATATTACATATGATTATCGAGTTCATACACTCACTCTCTCAGTTAAGATTAGATATTATGCATTTAATCACAATAACATATGATATAACATTATCAAAATAGAGTTAGTGGATTATTTGCATAAAAGAAAGATCATCACCATCAAAAGCATTCGATTTACTAAAAAAATGAAATAAAACAAAATAGTAAATTTGAAGTATTTAAAGAAAGAAAATATTGAGGAATTATTGCATTTTATTAAGATATTTGAGCTTAAAGGCGATAAAAGTCATCTATGAATCTCTTGAATCCTTATATTCTAAATAACTCTTGATGATACATTACAGCAACAATTAAGTTATTCACTCACCTCACGCAAGAGCTTTGCTTCAAGTTTATAAATTCCTACTAATGTATCTTTATTGGATCTACAGCAGCAATAACCGTATTTATCTACATAGAAAGGCGTTGTTCTCATAAACATATTTTTGTTTTCGTGATAATTACTTCCTTCTCAAGTAAAGTAAGTATCTTATTAGATTTTATACCTATACATATGATTACCTATACACATGATGCCCATCTCTTCGCTTTATTGATAATAGCATTATCCAATAATACCAAATTATATTGTTATAAAGAATCATTAAAAAGAATCAACAAGGCACCTCTCTCATATCTCATATCTCATATTTGAAATATGAATAAAAAATAGTGTTATCAGAAATTTTAGATTACAAATAAGATTTTTTAAAGATATTTTCTAATTTTGAACTACCTTAAAATCTTATCAATTCTTCAATTGTCTTCGTGATCTAGTAGCAAAAATTATTCTCTACACAAAACATATCATTAGTTTATTGTCTTTGTCATATCCTAAGCGAGACAATAATCTCCTCACCTCATCACCCCCATCCTCCCCAGTCGCTCTCTTTCCAGCTCTGCAACAAAACTATGTACACCACCTTGCTTTCCAGATACACTAATTTCTATACCTAATCTTTCGATTTCACTCCTTACTTTATCAATTTCTGCTCGTTGCCGATTGAGTATTTCTTCCTCTCGTTGCTGATTGAGTATTTTTTCCTCTCGTTGCTGATTGAATATTTTTTTTGCTTGATAATTAGAAACAAGTCTTGTTATACCCAAAATGATAGCTGGCAATACTGTGATTACTGCTAATACTATACCAATATTCTTCAAGGCACTTGAGCTCTTTTTTGCCACTTTTTCCTCTTCTTCCTCTTGTCCATCTCCATCTTTTTTAAGCTTTTTTCCTACTTGATTGAGTTTGTCTAGCGTCTTTAAGTCATATGATTTATATAACCTTGCTAAATCTACCTGCTTGCTTTCCGTCGTACCTAATTCAATTTTATGTACTTTTTTCATTAAATCATTAAGTTTTTTAGCACATTCGTCTGGATCAGATACAAACTTTGTCAACTCAGAATCGTCTTCGCATCGTAATTTCATAACCTCCTTTAATACTTCATACTTATTTTTTAAATCTTCTTTCTCGTAACCCTCACCAAGATTAAGATATTCATTCACAAGAACAATTAATAATCGATCTCCGTATTTGCGATAATCAGTTTCGCCAAAATTCATTGTCTTATCTTTAATTTTAGACTTTATAATTACATCCTTTACTGTATCTGATACATTAATATCATTATCTATGGATTTATCTATTATTCCGATAAAATCCTCAGCATCTCTTGTACTATTATTAAATTCTTCTGCAAATTTTTCGATAATAGCATGATTATCTTGATAATTCCCTACCATTTCTTGATAGAGAGCTTGATGCTGCTCTTTATTATCTTGTTTTTTTAAATAGTTTTTTATTAATTGAGTAGGATCATAAGCCTTTGTTAAAATATATAGCAAAGCTGATTTCTCACCTATTTTAAAATCTGCATTTGTAGCTATCTCTTGTAATTGTTTAATATCTAGTTTACCAAAAGACGAATGAAGTTTACCAAAAGACGGATGATCATTTTTTAACGAAGAAATGACATTTGCTTCAAAAACAGAAAAACTATACTTTGTCCCATCTACTTCAATTTGATAATCATTATTTTTTGCATATTCTAATGCTGTTTTACTTTTACCATAGCCCATTATCGTAAGTGCATACAATAATGGATCTAAATCCTTTCTCTTTGTAAAATCGGGTATCTTTATACCATTCTTCATTGCATATATTAAAGGCTCTTCACGATCAATTCGTTCTTTCTTAGCTATAGCATTCAATATACTCTTGCCATCAATTTTGTTTGCCGAATCTGTCTCATTGTCCTTAGATTGAGCTAAATCACTATTATTTTGCATAATTCCTCCTCCTTATGAATTTATTTATATATCCATACTCTAAGAATACCTCACAACTTTAGTATGACAGATATATAGTAAAATACAACTAAGACTCTTGCAATAAAGCTCTGTACAAATATAAAGCTTGGTAAAAAATATGTTTTTACTTAAAAAGATTACACAAAATTGCAACTAAATAATCTAAAGATTTAGTAAGTTGTGATGACCAAAATATCAATATAACATTTAGCTGTGCAGGAAGAAGTTTAAGACTTAAGCTATCTAAATGTATAGAGAGAAAAATTATATAAGTATGAAATAGTACGTTATGAGCACTATAGCAATGCTAAAGTATATTAAAATCCTGTATCATGTATAATGATATTGAGAATAGTACAAATTAACAGATTTAATTGCGATAATCACAGCATTTTAATGTAGTATAGCTAAACCGCTATAAAATGGCATGTGTATATGGTACTATTAACAAAATAACTTATAAAGTTTGGCAATTGCAAGTGCAATAAATGCAAGGAATGTAGAGTCCATTGTATCAAACCTCATGGCAATTCTCTTATTTTCTTTTAATCTACCAAAAAACGTTCAATAATATTGCGCTTTTTATATAAGTTAATGTCATAAAAATCTTCTGAACCTATCTCTCATACGATCATTTCTCTTTGGATGATGAAAAGTTTGTTTTATAGCTATAACCTATTCCTTTGATAGTATTTAATATTGTACGTCTGCTTACACCTTCTGGCCATAAGTATGAAAGTTCCTCACTGCTTTTATCATTATTTTCTTCTATAAATTACCAAAATTTTCCTAAATCCTTTATTCTCATCAGCTTTATCTGATAACCACTTTTAGGTTAATGAGGTTCTGTTTTTTATATCTGCTCTTACACCTATACAAAGTCGCTCTGCTTATTTTATATAATTCCCATACATCTTATATATCTTTATCAGCTCCTAAACATTCGATTACCCTTTCTCTAAGATCGCTAGAATATGAACCTGCCCATTTTATTTTTAATTATTGCTTAAAATATATAGAATACACTTCCTACAACCTTCCTTAAATAATCTCAACCTCTTTTGCATATGGTATAACTTCTATGTACTTCATCTATATATTATCATATAGGTATTTATTCTATTATCGATTTCTTGTCATATTTTTTATCTAGTGAATAAATATATTATCTAAATAAGGTTATGAGCTTTGAAAGAGAA
>NZ_JAJBJC010000214.1 GCF_021811825.1 Candidatus Anadelfobacter sociabilis
TACGTAAAACAGAATTTAGTTCTTTTTCATTTTGAGCTACTCCTAACAGATATACAATACTACTATTTACTTTAACTATGTAGTTGGCGGTTTGTATAGATTTTTCTAAAAAAAGTTTTGTATCTATGTATCTCCAATGAAATCAAAAATAAGAAAAGATAGAGCAAAATACTTTACAAATGGACATCTTGATTTCATAAAATTTTCTCCTACAGAAGTATTTAATAAGATAAATGAAAAATAAATTTGAAAAGCAAAATCAAAAATCAAAAATAATCAAAGAGCAGGTTATTAAGAACCTAATGAAGTCAAACCTTAAATCAAGTGTAATCGAAAGTAAAATAATTTAGCTTACACTCAATATAGAATTCAAATCAAACATTCCTAAAGTATAAAAGCCAATTTGTAATAATTCAAATAGAATAATCTTAAAGGTCCCTTGCAAAATTTGATTGTTCCGGAGAGTGAGCATTTATTTTCAAATTTTAATATAACTATAGCAATAAATTATATATTATAGAATCAAAATCAAACTTTGTTGAAAGATCAAGAAGTATTGTGATATTTAGTCCTACACTTTTAAAGCAAGTAGGAATGGAAACTATATCTAAAAATAAATCAACTATTTCATACTCTAACAATTATGGTAATAATCAAGCAAATTATTAACTGAAATACTACAGGATATTTTTTTTAACCATTTCCTAATTATAATTTATGTAAATGCATTAATAGGAAAATCAAGAAATATAAATGCATCTCAGCCAAATTTACAAAGCTATACTTTTATGAAAGCATTAGAAGGAGTAGAACAACCATGTAATATTATAATTCTAATAATTGTATTCTGAAAAAAGATATTTATAATCAATTAATAAATTTGATTTAATTATCAAATAGTCATTATTTAAAACTCTGAAATATAGTTGATCCAAAGTTAGAGAAAATAGAAGAAAAGCTTCCAAGCATTACAAATATCTTTCAAAATGATGAATGCAAATTATTTAACGAATCAAATAAATCAATCTCTAAGGCAAGATTTATTTGCTAATAAATTAGAAGAAGGTTGGTTCTCCAAATTCACCAAAATAAGCAACTAGTTTCAAGAACATCAACATCTATTATTCCTTTTGATTTCGATAGAGACTCAATGAGTAGTCAGTTAGAGGTAATAAAAATGGATTAATAATTCAGGATAACATGCTAAAATAAAAATAAAAATAAGCTATTTAAAGTCATAAAAACACTCACTGAGTTAAGGAAAGGATTTAGTAAAACTTTAGATGAGGTCACTGGAATGTTGTATGTAAATCAATTAAAATTACTTTTGACATATCTATATAGTGGACGATTTTCTCATTTTTATGAAGAGTTTCAAGACTACGTTGATTTTAATGAAGGACATGCATCTGATGATAGCTATGAAATTCCTAAATAATGATGAACTAAACGAACAATATGAGTATGTAATAATAAAATATGTATAGTGAGAATCAAGTAACAGATGCTCAACTTGATAATGTAATCAAGCATGAAATTCAACGATTATCGACTAAAGTATTAATCTTTTTGATATTTCAATGTGCTTACATTGACTTTGCATTCACAATTTGTATATTATGATAAAGCTCCTATA
>NZ_JAJBJC010000215.1 GCF_021811825.1 Candidatus Anadelfobacter sociabilis
AACTGAATGCTGAGCTGAATGCTGAGATTGATGATGGTGATGATGATGGTGATCCAAAGATTGCGGATGAAACAGAGTCGGCGCCTTATGGAGGCGAAGAAACGAAAAGCTATGATAAGCAAACGACTAATAGTAACACAAGTACACTAGAGCAGAATGATACGCAAGATCTGATTGAGAAAGAACAAAAAGGATATGTTAAAATATATAATCGTAATGGTGGTGTAATGGTACCAAAATCTGCTGTAGATTCGAGTTTGAAAGCTCTGATTAAGGAGGATAATAGGTGTGGTTCTTCAATGATTAATAATATAATGCATCCCATCTTGAAGATATTACCTACTGATGTTGCGTACTATGATGCAAAAGCAATTACTACAGATTCTAATTCTCAAGATGCTAAAGATTATACTACAATTCCTAATGCTCAATATGCTAACAAAGATACATTGCTCCAGATGAATCAAATAGGTGTGCAATATAATGAAGAGTATAGACAACAATATGACGATAGGTATAGTACGGCGATAAAAACATCTGTAGGGATTGCTGACATGATGGGGAAGGCGTCTGTCCTTATTCAAGTTGGAAATTTTGCAACAAAAACTACTAAGTTTCTGCGTGTACCTACTATTAGCAATGCTTATGATATGTCTCTCAGTGGTGCATATACTGCTGGTAGTGTCTTTGGACTTCCGATTATTTCCGCTGCTACAGCAATTGGAACTGGCGTTGGTTCTGCAGTAAATAAGATTTGGCATGGTGATTTTGCAGGAGCAGGATGGGCTCTTGGTGGTACCGCGTTGCATTTTGGGGCTGCATTGGCTCCTGTAGTTGTGCTATATATGAATCCATTGGCTGGAGTTACGTATATGATTGGGACATCAGTATATACCTCATATAGTAATCTATATGACCTCAGTCATTACTGGCGCTATGAGTTCATGTCACCTCGTGAAAATGCTCAGTCAGCTATACAGTATCAGAAACTATTGAATTTCATTCCTGGCTTAGGGGATGTTGAAAGAATGAAGGAATTGAAGGTGGCGCTTGTTCGTGTATACTCGGATGCACTGAAGGCGCAGTGCGAGGGAAATTTCGAGCATTTGAAGGATGAATGTAATAATGAATTCGGTATAAGAGAGAATGCAAATTTTAAATATGATATCCACATTAAAGTGAAGGAACCGAATGAGAGTTCTAATGATAAGAAGGAGACGGTAGAGGTAGAGCGATTTTGTGATGTTTTTGTTCCACTTGGTAATAATGATCAGATCAAAGTATGTTATAACTACGATTCAAAAATGATGTATAATTATTCGAGCGAATGTGAAGTTAGTTCTTATTGTATCGTAGAAGGGATATAACAATAATATTCTAGGTCTGTTATAAAGTTTGTCTAAGTTAAAGGGTATAATAGTAAATTATATTGATAATGGTGTGATAAATAGCATAGCTAAGAAATTTAGTATATTAGGGAAAGATGTCTAGAGCATACTCATCAGATTTGCCCCAAAGAGTAATAGAGAGTGTTGAGGAAACGAAGGAAAAACCTATGCAAATGATTTTTTAGAGTGTTAATTAGAAGAGATATATGCTATAGTACACAAATGGTATTTAACTAATCCGTGGCG
>NZ_JAJBJC010000081.1 GCF_021811825.1 Candidatus Anadelfobacter sociabilis
ACAAAACTCAAAGAAGCTATTCTTTTAGGTCGCCAACCCCGCTATATGAAACTTATAGATCTTATGCAAAATATCCCAAGCTTCTGGCATGAACAGGCCGAATTATTTCGCTGCAAGGTGGTGTGATCAGAAAGCGATCGAGTTAAACATGTTAGATTTTGCTCTCTATCATAAATCCAACGCATAATTTACCGCGGCCATTGCTTGCAAATAGACAGGATCTACAATTGGTAATATTGAGTTGTCCTGATCAACAACTAAAGGATATTCCGTGCAACCTAGTATTACAGCATCCAAATCTTTGTGATTAGCGATTAAATTTGAGAAATAATCTCGATATTCTTGTGCGACAACGTTATGCATCAACTCTGCGTGAATTTCTTGCATCTTATTTCGTTCATGGATATTTTGTATCTCAACTCGAATCCCATTATCTTCCAGTATTTTAGCGAAGAAACTATCTTCCATTGTAAATTTGGTGGCAAGTAATAAAACTTTCTTTTGAGCATTCGTATTTAAGTGATCAGCAACTAGCTGAATTGCCTGCATAATTGGGATATTTGATGCTAATTTTGACTTAATCATGTCGTAATATTTATGGAGACTATTGCAACAAATGATTATGCAATCTGGCTTTAGTGCTATTAATTCCAGCAGTTCTTTTTCCAGAACTTGGCTAACCGCATCATGATCTATGCCATAATTTACCCTAATATCATGATAATCAATGCTTTTTAGCAATATTTTGCACTATGATAACCCCCACGTTCTGCAACTAACTCATTTAGCAGTTTGTAATACACAATTGTAGCAGACCATCCGGTACCTCCTAATAAACCTATTGTTTTCATAAAATTTCTCCAATTAATAAAATTAGATGATATGGGCGTTTATTTTGCAATATTAGACCCAAACATACTTGACTCGACCTGATATTCCAGTAAGCAGGTGCCAAGTTATATCGCTTGTATGGTTTGCAACCTCTTCAATTGGAAGGTTATCCCCCCATAAAGTTACCTTATCTTTAAATTTCGCTGATGGATTATTTCTAAGATCGATAGCTATCATGTCCCTTGAAACAATCATGATGTAACTCTGGAAAATTGATAATAGCTGCGGAGTTACAAATACTTAATTCTTCTTGCTTATCTTTTACAAATTCTTGAAAGAGCCTAGTTTGCTCTTTGTTTTGTAGATGCGCAATATCATTAGCGCAAGCAAAGTGAGAGATTATTTTTATAGAAGAGACTTGCTGGTGGTTTTTTAATTTTTCGTACATACTATTTGCTATGTCCATATTAAAACCTAATCTGCACATACCTGTATTAATCTTTATCCAAGCATGAATTGGTGCACACAAGCGACTCTTTAATAACCAATCCACCTGAGCTGGGTTATGAAATATAATATGAAGATTTTGATCTGCAGCTATAAGCAGTTCATTTTCTTCGAAAATTCCCTGGGCAAGCAATATAGGCGATTTAACACCTGCCTCTCTCAATTCAATGGCTTCATCAATAGAAGCAACTCCAAATAAATCTATTTTGTTATCCAGTATTAAAGCTGTTGATTTTATGCGATGACCATACCCACTTCCTTTAACCATCGCTACAATTTTAGCTTTACCTACTTTTTGCCTAATAACTTTAATGTTATGAATTAAATTTTGAGTAGATAAACTTGTAAAAGTTAGTCTGCTCATGTTAGCCTTAATCGATATAAATTATATGTGCATAGAGTATATGTTTTAGTCTAAAGAGTCAATAAACTTATTCAGTTTGGTTTATGATTTTTAGCTTATTGAATAAACCCTAAATCGCATTCTGGTCAAATTAGATGTTTGGTCAAATAAGGTTTAATCTGGCACTTCTTCAGCCCATACAATATGTTATAGTGGATTGCCCCACAAAAGCATTTTCCTGTGATCATAATTCTTTCCTTAAATAAAGTTTTGCCATAGGACCTTTATTTTGATAGCCAATGCGCTTATAAAATTCATGGGTACCGTCCTGTGCACGTCTCAGACCAGAGGTTAGGTCAATAATGGCCGGTGAATGTTGTTTTGCTATTGCTTCAACAAATGCCATAAGTTTTTTGCCTATACCCATGTTTCTGTGATTTGTTGATACAACAATGCCAACAATCGAAAAGCGGGTTGCATCTGAAATCAAATGATCTGTTGTTGTCCAAGCAATAAAGCCTGTAATTTCTTCATTCATTTCACAAACCGCAACACCGTAACCAGGATTGTTTACGAATTTTAGAAACCTTCTATTCAAATCCTCCAAAGTAGCTGGGTAGCCTAGCTCTGATAAAAGAGGCAAAAGTTTCGGAGTATCGTCAATTGTGGCGTGCCTTATCATCATAAAACTTTTTTCATATAATAGCGCTTATGGCCTTTGGGGCGGTTGTCTAAAACACCAAATACCTCATAGCCATGCTTGATGTCAAGGTCTTTCGCTTGAAAATCAAAGGTATCAAGATGGGCAAGCTTTACCACAAGTTTCTTTGCCTCATTTTCTACATGACTGAGCATTTTACTATCCAGACCACTTTTATGGTGCTTTTCATCTACAGCTAAAATATCTACAAACAGCATACCCCAACAATACATCACAGATGTAATGCCTGCGATAATTACACCACTCTCATCTTTTGTACAAAAATTTAAATTTATAAAAGGTTGTTCATGAATGAACGGTATTTTGCTGTTATTGTATGAGGTTATTTTATTTTCGATAATAACTACTTCATGTGGTTGGACTTTAACAATATGAAATGGGGCGATATCAAATGATCTGATCCAATCCGCGAGCTGCCCCGCAACCTCATACAAAGCAAGATCGGTTGTATCAAGGATTTTTACATTCGCAACTTCTTCTTAGCTTTTAAGAGCAGATAGTTTGGTAAAATCCATAATGCTTGCAGCATCTTCTTGGATAACATGTCCCACCCACTGGGGATCTTGATGGTGCATGCGAAGCTAGGCAGACCAGTTCAGTATGTTTTGATCAGCACCGTAAGTGTTACGTTTTTTGAGACGCCCGATACATTCAAAATCGCTGACATCTAAGAGACAGAAGTTGATTTTATCTATTTTTTTAGCTGAAGGGCAGCTCAATATTTCGCCTAAAACAATTTGGCCAAGCAAGCAGGCATCTGTGCCTTCGCTCAATAATTTTTGTAGCCACTTCTCAGTGGATTCTTGACGCCATTTTTTATCCGCACCTTCAGGCATACCAATATCGTCAAAATCATAAACAGCGCGATGTCATCTCCCAAAAGCTCTTTTAAATGAGGCATGATTGCTGTTTTACCGCTGCCACTGGCGCCGTCTATAAAATACAATCTCATAAAATTTTCCTCGCATTATAAGAGTAATAAGCTCTCTCTATTGCTCCATTAGGCAGAAAAACGGGCTGTAAGTGTTCAAAACATTGCATCCGATCAAGACCACCTTTATCAGAGAAAAAGATGTATTCGCAATAGTCGCTGATTATATATTTTAGCTCATTCTTTAAGTCCAATCCTACTTCTTCTTGAATTTCTCTCTTTGTGGCGAGCTTTAAAATATCCCACTCATTTTGTTCGTCTATTTCTTCAACCTTACCCGCGGGGAAGGACAACAAACCTCCGGCATGCTTTCCTTCGGGCATTTTGATAATCAAAAACTTCTCATCATGCTCTATGTCTACTTCTACTACTTTTAAATAAAGTTTCACTTTCGTCCTTTTTCAATTATTTTATTGGCCTCATCATCCGGTATCCACACCTCTTAAGTGTTTTTATCTGGAGCTTTGCTACTTCAGGGCTTAGCTCCTTGTCCTGATCAAAGACTGCTGCCTTGTAATGAAATCCTTTAGATTTGATTTTAAGCGTATTGCACATTTCTCTCATACTATTCAGATATTCAGGGTTATCATCAACAAATATGATATGCTTTGGCTTCCACTTGGCAATGTTTTCTAAGAAATATTGCAGCGCTTCTCCTTTTGATTGTTTTCCTGAAAAAATAACGCCTGATTCAAAGCCAGCTTCATCATTCCATAGAATTCTTTTGTTTAAATTTTCAAAAGCAAAGACAATACCTTTTTCTTTTAATCGAGACACCCTAAGATGTATAGGATTGTCAATATTCCCAAATTTTCCTATGCCCATTGCCGTAAGTGCTATGCTTGGGATTTTTTCTTTGTTGTAACGTTATAATAATTTCTTTAACAACAGACTTTACTAGCCCTCCATTACCTTTCATCATGTATAAATCGTGGATGCGTTTGACCCTCTCTTCGCCATACTTCTGTTCATACTCTTTGAAAATTGCACGTCTAACGGCCCACGCTTTTCGCCTTCCAATTAAATCGCTAGGGGCAGAAATAACGTTGTCTACATCAAATACAACGAGTGTATCTTGGTCAGCATTTTTGACCGCGTCAGATATCTCATTGATATAAGAGATGGTCAGTCTGGAATCAGCATAGCTATTTGGTAATATAATTAAGCATAAACAAATAAGAACGAAGAGTCTTTTCATAATACAATCTAACCATCACTTGAGTTTTTTCTGGCTATGCAAGGTGTATAACGTATACACGTATAACATATTTCTTGTTGGAAGGATAGTGGCAACTGCTTTCCAGGCCTTAATTTATCTCATTTTCTCCGATTTCGAATCCTTATCGCTACTCTGCCTTTCTTTCTCTAAAAAATGAAACTTCCAAAAAGGCTCATCCACCAAAACCCAGGTAAATAGAGGGTTTTAGGATATGCGCACTTTCACCCCGAGTGTTCGCATGTATCGGAGATGGAGAGGCTAAAAATGGAGATTTTGTGGGTGAAATGGCAAAATTGGAGAAAGTGGGGTACGGGTCTAATGCTCGCTAAAACCCTGTAAAGCCGGCAAATAGTGAGGTTTTGAGGCGCCACAAAGCTAGTGCATAAAGAGGTGAGAAAAGTTCTCTCTAAAAAATCTGGCGGAGAGAGAGGGATTCGAACCCTCGATACGGTTTTGCCGTATACTCCCTTAGCAGGGGAGCGCCTTCGACCTCTCGGCCATCTCTCCATTAATAAACATAGATTTATGATCTTATACAAATATTAGACCTAAATGTACATTAAAAATGTAAAAATATTTTTTATTTAATCGAGCAAGTTCATTACGCAAGAGTTGTGTATATCATTTTTGATATTAGTTGTATAGCTTAAGTAATATTATGGTATAAAATCACATATATAGTTTGACTTTATTATTTACTCTTAGTGCGTATTTGCAGAAAAAATAGACATTTGAGTATTATACAAAAATATTTAAAAGGCAAGGAGTGTGTAAGGTGGGAATTTAATAGTTGATAATTTGGATTAATGCTGTTGTTAGGTTTTTTTGTATAAAGTCATTTG
>NZ_JAJBJC010000027.1 GCF_021811825.1 Candidatus Anadelfobacter sociabilis
GATTTCTGCTGCTGCATGTCCTTCTAATGTATTAATATTGTGAGTATACTCCTCAGCTTTATCTTTGAGGAGTGCGATTTTCTTACTAGCAACATGATCCGCTACAGCTCTTACTACAAAAAATGCAGTAAATGCCATTCCAATAACGCCTAATCCTATTGCTATATACGGTGCTACAGCTATACTCACTCCACTAACCATAGCAGTAAGAGCTGAAGAACCAGCTGCTGACATAGCATCCCTAAAACGAGCATTTTTAGCACTCTCTACGCCACGACTAATAGATGCCACTCCATCTTTAATGATTGTTGAGAACTCTGGTAGAAAATAATTTGCAACTTGTGTATATCTAGAGTAGGATTTCAAGGTTGACCATATCTCACATAACCCTGACATGGCGTCATTGTATTGTTGAAGATTATCATCATTTACAGAGAAGATATATGCTGCATTAGCAATCTCTTGTTTTACGCGTAGATCTAATGCGCTTCCATTAGAATGAGTATCAATGTATGATGATAGGTGCGATAATATATATCCTCTTATCTCTGAGGAAGAATCATCGCGATCCCAATACGTTAATACGCTTTGCATTTTTTGAGCGAAAGTAGCTTTATCTTTCATTCCGATGCTTGTGACGTCTTCGAACCATTTTTCACTACTAGTAGTTCTCATACTATCCCATTTTCTGAGAATAAATTTTTTTATTTCATCCTCTATTGCTTCATTCTTCTGTCTATTATTTTCTATATTCGTACCTTGCTTTAAGAGCTGCGGCCGCCACTGCGTATTTAGCTGTTTTAATTTTGTTTTTCTAGACTCTTTTAATTTTTTAATAGCATCCTTCTTCTTTTTCTTATCTTTTTCATTACTTGCACTCTTAATTTTATTTTGTAATTTTTCTAAATCGTCGCATAGTTTTTTTATACCATCAAAGACGCCTTCTGCTTTTTCGCTTTGCTCTTGGGGATCTTTTACTGTAACAAAAGATCCTTGATTCGAATAAGATTCTTTTTCGCTTTGCTCTTCGGGACCTTTTGCTGTAACAAAAGATCCTTCATTCAAAGCATATTCTTCATCTGTTGATTTTTCTCTCATTATAACTACATTATCCTCCAGATGTAGATTTATTGATACTTAATATAATTAATATAAAAGTTGCAATATTAGACAACTTTATACTCTATAAATATATGGTATTGTCATTCTTATTATTTTGCAACTCTTGAGTGATTTGTTGAAAATGCCTCAAACTAAATAGTGGTAGTATAGCTATTAAGTGATCTATAATTTCTGTCTGAATTGCTTCATAATCTGCAAAATCTAATCTACTGGTAAAAAAATATAGTTCTATTGGTAACCCCAACTCAGTAGGTTGTAGATAATGAACAACCAACGGAAAATTCTCTTTATGTATATCGATAAAAGTGTCAAGATAAGCAACGATGTATTTTCGATACAGGGCGATGTTTGTAGTTTGTAATTTATTACTAGTGACTACATCTAATCGTGCATTTTTTATGATGCTATGCATTAAATCTAATTGCTCCACTCTTTCCAAAATTGTCTCTGTACAAAAAGTGATTGTATTTATATCGATATAAAGAGATTTTCGTACTCTTCTACCATTAGCCTCTCTCATCGTACGCCAATTAGTAACGCCTTTTAATAAAAGATCTGATGTAGGAACTGTCATCACACTTTTATCAAAATTTTGTACTTGTACTGTACTTAATGTAATATTAAGGACTATACCATTTAGATGATACTCAGACATCTCTATCCAGTCTCCAATTCGTATAATATCATATGCAGAGAGTTGTATATTTGATACTAAACCAAGCAGAGAATCTTTAAAGATTAAAAGAAGCACTGCACTCAATGCACCAAGTCCAGCGAATATTTTTACTAATTCAACATTTAATAATGCTGAAATTATGAGTATCAATCCAATAATCCAACTAACGATCTTTGTTAATTCTATGTAACCCTGTATAGACATTCCTTGGGACATAATTAGAGAGTTTTTGTACATATCATTGAGTACATTTAGCCATGCGCAAGCTAGAATAGTAGCAATAATTATAATTAAAACTGTAATAAATTTCTCTATATTCGCTATAATCTGATCACTAAAAATGATCTTCTCATCACTCAAGACTTGTACAGCAAAGTATACGAACATTACGGGAATAAACCAATAAACCTTTTCGATAATATTGTACTTGAGTAACACTCTACTCCAATTGGAGGGATTTTGTTTTTTTATTTGTTGCTTGTGAAACGGTATGAGGTATTTATTGAGCATCCAGTATATTGCATAGCCCAGCGCAGTGATTAGTGTAAAAGAAATGAAAAAAACTACTGCATGTGCAAAACTCTTACTTCCTATTGCTTTGGCAATAAAATTATCTAATATTCTTAAAAAACTGCTATCCACTTTTTTCTTTTTCTGCTGTAAATTTTCTCACTGTAGCAAATAATCACTGCACTAATATATATGATATTGAAGTTGAGATTCAAGTCAAATTAATAATTATGCTGTGTAATGTTATTACTCAAAATTACCAATTGTTGTTATTCAATAATATAAGTGGCATTTTTTATAAAATGTGATAGAGTTGGTCTTGCTAATAAATGTAGGTATAATTAACTGCTATTTTTAAATGGAACAATTTTATAATGTGAGTAGCTCAAATACTACTAATCTGTCTCCTATAGCTATATTTGATAGTGGAGTGGGTGGGCTGAGTCTTTTAAAAGAGATTGTTGAATTATTACCTGATGAGCGGTTCCTATATATCGCAGATACTGCTAGATTGCCTTATGGCTCGCGTTCTAGGGAAGAAGTAGCAGCTTTTACTTGTCAGATGCTGTATTTAGCAGTCGATATGGGTGCAAAGTTAATTTTAAATGCATGCAATACTTCTACTGCTTCATTACCGAAGGAAATATATGATAATTTTCCACTGCCTGTACTAAATATTATATCTCCAATAGCTGATATAGTTAAAACTTTTGGTAAAGTTATAGCTGTTATTGCAACGCCACTTACTATTGCAAGTGGTATATATCAAAATACTCTTCGTGAACATGTATCTGGAATCGATGTTATAGGTATCCCATGCGAAATGCTTGCTTCTATAGTAGAAGATGAAGTAATACCAATATATGATACTCAAAAATTTATTCTATTCTACTTAGAACCATTTTTAGGGGCGGAAATTGATACACTCATTTATGGATGTTCACATTATACATTTTTGGATAAAGAGATCAAAAATGTGGTGCAAGGTAAGATCAATATAGTTGATCCAGCAAGACAATTTGCAATATATGTACAAAGATACGTAAATGAAAATGGATTTTCTTATAATAATGATGTTATAAGAGTGATACATGAAAATAATCATACTTATCAATTTCTTGTTTCACAAAACACTATAAAAAAAGACGTGCAAAAACAATACTTAAATACTTGTTTTTTTTCTACTGGTAATCCAACTACTTTTGCTTCCAATGTACTGAGACTTATAGGGTTCAGACCTAATGTGGAACAAATATTTTTGGGTGAATGATATTTTAAAAACTGGATGTGATGAAAAATTTTAAAAATTTTGAAAGGAAAGTAGTAATTATTGGTTATGGTGGATATTTACCAAGTAAAGTTCTGACAAATCATGATTTGAGCAAAATTTTGGATACAAGTGATGATTGGATATTCTCTCGCACTGGGATAAAAAAACGCCATATTGCAGATGATAGTAATCGCACTTCAGATATAGCAAGCATTGCGTTGAGAAATGCAATGCTTACGGCGCAAATCGATAGCGCTGATACTTTAGATGGAATTATTGTGGCCACAACAACACCAGATCTTATATTTCCCGCTACTGCAAATCGTGTGCAGCAGTTAATTAATATGAAACACGGATTTTCATTTGACTTGCAAGCTGTATGTTCTGGATTTTTGTATGCATTAAATGTAGCAGCCAGCATGATTATTACTGGTCAGGCAAATACAATCGCTGTCATCGGAGCTGATATTATGTCGCGCGTTGTGAATTGGAATGATCGCGCAACATGCGTGCTATTTGGAGATGGTGCAGGAGCTGTGATTATACAAGCAAGTAATCACTATTCTACTAGTGGATTTATAGATTTTGAACTCTTTTCTGATGGTACATTAATTGATATATTGAAAGCAAATGGAGGTATTTTTGACACTTCTCTTAGTGGTATAACTATGGATGGGAAGGAGGTATATAAGCATGCAGTAAATCATATGACAAGATTGAGTAAAATGCTATTAGATCGTAATGATTTGAGTATAGATGATGTAGATTGGTTTATCCCACACCAAGCAAATCACCGAATTATGTTATCTGTTGCTCAACACCTTGGATTAAGCCAATGTAAGATTGTCTCTACTATAGAAGAACACGCAAATACCTCTGCCGCCACTATTCCATTAAGTTTAGAACAATACATGAGAGAGAAAAAAATCAAAAAAGGAGATTTGTTACTGATGGCTTCAGCTGGGGCTGGGATGGCATTTGGTAGCGCATTAGTGAGGATATAATCTTTTTTAAAATCATATTGTACTTAAATACAGATCTGCAAAACAGCATTAAGTCTAAGCAAATACAAAAATAATTTGAGTAAACATATGTCATCTCTTCAAGGACAAATATCTGAGCAAATATTCAAGATTATAGGGAATTTTAATACAAAAAAAACTCCTAAAATTCATTTCATTGGAATATGTGGGATAGGGATGAGCGGTATAGCAAAAATATTAAAAAGTCTAGGATTCGATGTTCAAGGAAGCGACACTAAAAATAATAGTATTTGTGACTCTTTAAGTAAAATGGGAATACCAATTTTTCCAGAGCATTCAGCTCAAAATATATCAAATGTAGATTTAATTGTGAAATCCAGTGCTATTTCACAAGATAATCCAGAATTGAAAGAAGCTTTGAGAAGTGGGATAAAAATTATTTCACGCGGTGAGATGCTTGCTGCTATAGTAAATGATTGTCACTCTATTTGTATTGCTGGCGCGCATGGTAAAACTACTACAACCGCTATGATCGCAAAAATATTTTTAGATCTTACCATAGAGCCTATGGTTATTGCTGGAGGGATATTGCGTGAGAATAATACGAATGCGATTATAAGGAATTTACCGCAAAAGAAAGAAAAGACATGGTGTGTTGTAGAAAGTGATGAGTCAGATGGTAGTTTTTTACTATTAAAACCAGAGCTTGCAATTATAACAAATATTGATGAAGAACATTTAGATCATTATGAAACTTTTTATAATCTCAAAAAATCATTCGTACATTTCATACAAAATGTACATGCGTATGGTGGAGTGATAGCAAATTTACAAGATCAGAATGTATTTGAAATATTGCTAAAGGTAAAATGTACTATACCTCAATTATCAACCTATGAATTATGTCTATCTAGACAAGATCATGATTTATCAGTAGAAAGAGCATTCGCTGTAGGATCAACTACACATATTATTGGTACTAATGTGAGATTTTTGAGTGATTTTATGATTTATGACTGTGATATTTATAACATCACTTCAAATGGAAGTGTAGAAACACTAAATTATTCAAATTTACACCTTAGAGCGCATGGAACATATAATGTACAAAACTCGCTTGCAGCTCTAGGTGTAGCATTATTTTATAAATTTGATGTAAATAGAGTATTTACATCTTTATCCCATTTCTGCGGTGTAGAGCGCAGATTTACTAAAATTGGAAAATTTAATGGAGCAGATGTAGTAGATGACTACGCCCACCATCCCCATGAGATTTTGAATGTTATTTTAAGTACAAAAGCTCTGTTGCAAAACAATATTAATGGTGGGAAAGTAATTGCAATAATACAACCGCATAGATATACACGTTTAGCAGCATTAATGGATGAGTTTGTAAGAGTAATAAGTCTTGCAGATTGTATAATAATTTTAGAAGTCTATAGTGCTTCAGAAGAGCCAATAGCTGAGATTAATAGTGAAGTTTTGTACTATAAAATAAAAAAATACCATAATTGCGTGTATTATGCGCGTAATAATAATCTTCAAAACATAAAAGAAGAGCTAAATAGTTATGTCAGAAATAATGATGTAATATTGTGCATGGGAGCTGGAGATATAACAAAAATTGCTTCAGATTTATTAAAAAATAATTGATATCATAATATATATTTATTGAAGCATTGATAGTGGAATTTTATCTTGTATTGTATTGTGAATTATGATGATGTATCAATCATGGAAGGATATATGAGATAATTTTAAAGATATTGAGTATATGAATACTATTCAAAAAAATACTATTATCTTGACCGAAAGGTGAGGGCAGTTATCGCGAAAAACAAAGATGTTTATGGATAACGTTTTCTATAGAGATGCAAATGCTACTACTTGTTATAGCCTAATATAGCCGCCTTCGTAGAATCTGCAAACTTGACAAATCTCTTGCTTGAAGTCACTGAATAGTGTAGTTAGAGAGTAATGTTGATTACATTTTATTAAAAAACATAACTACAAAACATTTTTCGCTAAAACGCAAAATTACTATATACATTCCAAGTAGTGAGCTTTTATTATACTTAATAAAGGATTTAGAAACCATATATCTGCAACAAGTACTAATATTAATCAACAAACATCAATAAGAAATTGTATCGAATTAGATCTATAAGAAATCACATGTGAAGAATGACGAAATAAAAATATTCAGCAAAAACAGCAAAATTTTTTAAGTATTGAAAAAATTCAAACTCATTTCATGATAAAGTGTATAAAAAAGTATCATAAAAATTAGATCAAAAATAAAATTTTAGTCAATTTGTGGAATAAATGAAGACTATAATGCTCAAAAAATCTTTTTCTTAATAAGAATAACACTAATAATCACATAATTATGATAAGAAATTGGAGTTTTTTGAAATCATTTGATTTAGACGCATTATTCAAATATTTAAATGTTATGAAATATGGATTTTACGCATACCTGAAAGTAATTAGGTATGTAAAAATTATAGATAAACAAAAATAAGATAAATAAAAACAGTATTCGCAATGAAATTATTATGCATTATTTAAATTTATAAAATTACAAAAAATATTGATGTTATATGGGAAATACGATTATAGTATATCTTATTGATTAAAGATTAGTTGGTATCCAACACTATGTGCTTATTGTAAATTGTATATCCTGTTGGAGTATCTAATCTTGAAGCATATATTATAAAAATCAATAAAAAAAAGACTAGTAAGTTGAATATGATAAAAATGATATTACTCGGACCTCCAGGAGTTGGTAAGGGAACGCAGGCAGCATTATTAAGCAAGCACTATTGTGTACCAATATTGTCTACTGGTCACCTACTACGTACTCTTATACAAAATCCCGAAGAGACTAAAAATACAAATACAAATAATAGTAATCCATTCTTACACAAAATTAAGAAAAGCATCGAAAATGGAGAATTGGTTGATGATAGTATAATAGGAAAGATATTTAAAAAAAAATTTTCTTCTCAGGAATGCAGTAATGGATTCATTCTTGATGGTTTTCCAAGGACACTAAAACAAGTAGAATTATTAGAAGCAATATTGAGATCATCATATGGAAGTAGTATGATTACTGTCATTGATATGATCGTTCATGAGGAAGAATTGATTAAAAGACTAAGTTTTAGATTTATGTGTACAAATTGTGGTAAAATCTATAATAAATACACATTAAAACCTAAAGTTTTTGGAGTGTGTGATGTCTGTCAAGCTACAAATTTTACAAAGCGCATCGATGATAATCCAGAAGTGATTAGAACGCGCATAGGAGTTTATTTTAAACAAACGGAACCACTCACTGATTATTATAAATCATCACCACTATATTTAAAAATTTATGGAACAAATAATATAGAAGAGATTTTTCTAGAAATTATACAATTTTTAGATGCTAAATATTCAAAATAGCTGGCGAAGGTATTGACTTTGCTGTAGGCTTGAGCTTTTATATAGGATTGTAAACCATATTTGGATGGTGTGTTGCGAATGTAATGTATATGTAAAAAGATATGGCATTTCTCCAACTAAAGAAGCTAAAGATAGCTGCTTCGATATTGTCTACTGATTTTACTAAAATAAATGATACTATAGCAGTTTTAGAAGAGTCGGGTGTTGATTCTCTACATATAGATGTTATGGACGGTCATTTTGTGCAAAATATTAGTGTTGGGCATGAATTTGTTGCTGCAGTTAGAAGGATTACAAAATTACCAATAGATGTACATCTCATGATTTCTAATCCGGAAAGGCAAATAGAAAAATTTGCCCCTCTAAGTGATGTACTGACAATACATTATGAATCAACAACTCATGTTGATGCAATTTTACAAAAAATTAGAATTATGGGAACTAAACCAGGAATAGCAATAGTACCATCAACACATTATTTAGATCTGGAATACCTATATGATAGGGTGCAGAGTATTACCGTAATGTCTGTAAATCCAGGCAAAAGTGGACAAATATTTCTTGAAAATCAGATAGAAAAAATAAAAAAGATAAGACATTTTATAGCGCAAAAATATTGTTATATAGATTTAGCTGTAGATGGTGGAATTACAGAAAAAAATGCATATAGAATAGCAAATGCTGGTGCAAGTACCTTAGTTCTTGGTAGTGCATTATTTAATGATGACTATGATACGATATATGACAGAGTAGCTGTAATACGAGATATATGTAGCAGCATAATATAAGTCTCGATGAACTTACTTTCTTAAGAGAGGATTGCTTTTTATAGTATAGCTTTCATGCTATCTTATTTAAAAGGTCTTAGAATATTTTTAGATTAGAGTGTTCCTATGATTATGAGATTTTTGAATTTAAGAATAAGAGAGTGATTAAAAAGCAAGGTTAGAAAATATTTCGATATAATGGCTGATAGATGCATAAAAAAACTTACCTAGCAAAAAAAGATTTATCACAATAACTGCACGAAACATCTTAAAAGTAGAAAAGTGTAGTGGGAGGTATTACACTACATTGAATAATCCTCAAATTTAATAAATTCTAACTTATTATTATGGGTAATCGTATTGTGTTTGTACATGAAATAAGGATAATATAAAAATAACAAATAATAAAAGGCAAACAACAATTAGCAATTCACACTATTACATACTAAAGTGATCTAAGTAAAAAATATTTAGAAATATATGTTAAATATTATACACAAACAGAAAATTTGGATTGTGACTTTTGAAAAAATAGTAATCAATAAAAAAATACAGTATTATAATAGTTATGATTAATTGAATAGAAGCAAAAATTCTAGTGAAAAGTAGAGAGTGAAAAAAAGTAATAATTAATGCAAATACCCTTGACTAAATAATATAGATATTTGATGTATTACAGATAATTATACTGCGTTTCAATTTTTTGATGCTACATAAAAAAACTAGAAATAGATGCCTGTTTTCCTGTTTACTAGAAGTAAAAGAGATGTTTTAAAATATAATATTTTTGTTATAGTACACTTAATAGGGTACAAAAAGTTCTAATATCGGTTCACTGGACTTCACTATGCATATAGATAAAGTGTTAATTATTGAGTCCTCTTTCTATAGAGATATCTCTGATATATGTCTTCTAACTGCTAAAAATGAATTGGAGAAAGTTGGTATACATACTGATATCGTCACTGTACCTAGAATATCAGAAATTGCACATGCGATGAACATAATTCTTGAAACAAATGATTACGACGGAGTAATAGTTTTGGGATGTTTTATTCTTAAAAAAGAGATTGGAGAATTAGCAATGGTTGAGTGTGTAAAATCTGTAAATGAATTAGCAATACACTACTCAATTCCATTTGGTTTTGGAGTAATCACAGCAATCTCTACAGAGCAGGCATATCATATTGCTAAAAAATCTGCAATACATGCTGTAGATGCGTGCATTGCGTTGATAAAAATTAAATCTAATTTTCATAATCGTGCTAACCATCATTTATATTCTATGTATAAAAATTGACTTAACAACTCATCTTAGGTTAAAAAGTTGAGGATATGGATAGTTTTGTTGAGTGAAAATTTTGGACTGATATATATGTTAGTTAATGACCAAAAAAAGTGTGAGCACATCGAGGTTTGTTAGAGATATCAGATGAAGATATGAATCAATATAAGATTGAAAGCTTTAAATATTAACTTATTTTATACAATAGCATACTGCTTCAAATTTGTAAATTTTACGAATGCAGTTATTATAGTCATGACAGTAACAGTGCAGTATTTGGTATCTACATAGAAAGTGTGTTTATAAGCATTTTTGTTTTTTATGATAATCTCTCTCATCTCTTAGTAAAGGTAATGGTGTGTTTTTGAATAGTATCATATACTTAATATCTTTTAAGTTATTTCATACAATATCATGATTGTATCACAATATTCAAGATATATCTAAAACAGTATAAAAGAGTCATATTAAATAAGTATTAAATATTTCATTTATAGAACAATTTTTGGTACGACGAATGCGTTTTGCGTGAGCCCATTTTTTCTCCATTGGGTTGAGATCAGTTTCTCCATTGGGTTGAGATCAGGAGAGTAAGGTGGTAGATAAAGTAGCGTGTGCCCGGAATCTTGTAACAATTTTTGCATGTGTTTACCTTTATGAAAGGAAGCATTATCCATAACAATCACGCTTTTTTCAGATAAATTGGGCAATAAAATCTGTTCTACCCAAGAAGTAAAAACAGCCGTATTAACAGAGCCGGTAACTAAACCAACGGCAATTAAAGTGCTGCCTATCAATGCTCCTATCGCATTGGTTCTTCCTTTTACGCCCCAATCATGTGTGCCGTAGCATCTTCTGACCTTGTAATGAATATCCATGGGTTCTTGGCATGTCATGCGCAAAGCCGCTTTCATCAATGTAAACTATCGGCTTTTCTTCACTTTTTATCTCATCAATTTGTTGGCAAAACATAGATCTTTTTACGGGAGCAGCTTTGGGGTGATTCAGAGTTTTTTTTATATGTGACACCAATACGCTTTTTAGCATGCTTTATCCCAGATGCACTTACTCCTAGTCTTGATGCCCTTTCATAACCGTAAGAATCAGGGTGGTCTTGTATATCTTTTTTTAAAGCTTCCCTATCTATTTTGATTGGTTGCTTATTCCTATGTTTTTGCGGATCTAGCCTTTTGCTCCACTTAAAAATTGTAGTTTTAGATAAACTGAAACGTCCTGCAATCTCTATAAATGATAATTTTTCTTTCTCTTTTATAGTTAATACTTTCTTGCGAAAACTACTTGGATACGTCATCCGATATTACTTTAATTCTTGATAATTAAATAATATCATATCATATCATATCACATCACATCACATTCCTGCCGTATACCATTTTATCTCGCTTTAGCTGTATAATAATCTAAAATCAGAACTTAATTTTAATGCTTATAAGATAATCAGTATATGTAAGTTAGAAAAACTTCTGTACAGCTTGAACCTTCTACTTTTTTTACTGTAACAACTTATTGATATCTCTCTATTTCAACTTACTACTTAATACGAGTTATTTATTGAGGTAGTATAAAAAGCACGTGATGATAAACAATCTTACACCAATTTCAACAACAATCAGCTTATTCACTAAATCAAGTAAAAGTAGATTGTAGATTAATTATTGTATATACACTCTTTTAAGTCTGTTACCGAGCTTACTCATTACCTCACCCACAGACATTCCAGATTTCAAAGAGATATCATCAATTGATATGTTGCTTCCTATTAATTCAACATGCGTTGCACTACAGAACAGATCATCAGGAACGCACGTTGCATCTGCGACAATACTATCCATACTTACACTGCCAACTATATCCAATTCATAATTCAACAAAAAAGCTTTTCCATTATTTGAAAGAGTTCTTGGATAACCATCTGCATAACCTATATCAAGAGTAAAAAGTTTACTCCCAGCTTTAGCGTTATAAGTGCAGCCATAACCGACAGGCTGATCATTATCTAATATTCTTTTTTGTATTATATATGCATCAAGATTAATTACAGGAGCAAGCATTTCATTATCCAAAATTTTATGCGAAACACCATAAAGAGCACATCCAGGTCTTACCATATCAAAATGGTAATTATTACCAAGAAATATACCGCTAGAATTTGATAAGCTCACTTTTACACCTCTAATTTTGTTAATATACCCTTGCATTATAGAAAGTTGTTTTTTGTTGATACTTGACTCTTTTTTATCTGCAGAACTTAAATGGCTCATCAAATACTCAATTTTTGGTAATTTATTGCTCCTAATTAACAAATCTACTTCTCTTTCAGATATTCCAAGCCTTGTCATGCCTGTATCTACCTGCAATATAGATTTCACAGTATTAGGAAACACAGTGTAGAATTCATTATAAAATTCAACTTGTTCAAAAGTATTTAAGACTACATTAATCTTTTCATGAGCGCATAATTCTAGCGCATCCTTACCATAAGGCCCATGTAATATATAGATATCGTGAATATTAGTACTAAGCGCACTCTTCAACTCAAGAGCTTCATCTATATTTGCAACAAAGAATATCCTGCAGCCACAATGAACGAGTGCCTGAGCTATGTTTTTTATACCCATCCCGTATGCATTAGCTTTGAGCACAGCACTTACTTCGCAAGTTTCACTAACTATAGAAGAAATGGTGTGATAGTTTTTAACTATATTGCTTAAATTTATGCTAAGAACAGTTCTAGAGTTTTTGCTCATAATTGTAAAATTGATATACGTACTTAAATCAGTTAAACCACATTCTACTATTACTTAGTTACATATAATACTATAATTAACTCATAAATTCCTTATAGTATTATCTTAAAGATTGATTAACAACATCATTTAGTACTTTCAGGATAATAGTGTGAGCCATATTAGATGCTACATTATTATCAATATCTTCTAAACTTAAAAAATATGCAAACCCTGATTTAGGATGTATTATATCAGCATGTGTGATGATTTGCCTGCTTATAATATTTTTATCATCTTTAATATCGTAATGAATTTTGAATATTATCTGACTACTATGTGAATATGCATTACTTCCTACTTCTGCATTCTTAATATAGTATTCAAAGTATATGTATACATTATATATAACATGTTCTTTTGGGTTATGTTGTGTAAGATTTTTATGGTACAAACTACAATTTTGTGCCTTATGTCTAATTATATCTAATATATGCGTTAATTCGTGATCGAAATTTTGTGTAAAATTATTAAATGATTGATGATTCTGTTCTGTCTTACTGCGGTATTCTATTGGCATTACATTAATTCTTTGAGCGTAACAAGCAATTTTTTCTATGGTATTTTGCTTACATCCTATTAGTTGCGTATCAGGTCTTTTTTTGTGTATTGATGGAGAAGATATCATAACAACATCAGAGCATCCTGCGAGAGATAAAATACAAATTACTCCTACTAAATAAAGATAATATTTGTTTACTAATATAATTTTAAATTTCATACTTTAATATTGTGTATGGAGAGCTACTAATTCCATGATTTAATTGTATCTAGTATCGCTATTTCTCTATCTTGATTTATATCATCACAATTTAAATTATTAAGTCTCTCTTTAATAAATTCTATTGCATCCTCTACAATACCATATTTTTTAGGAAATAGATTTATACCATATTTTAACATCACTCTTATTATTCCGAGTGCAGCGCGCCTCAATGCATACGGATCTTTTGAGCCTGTTGGTTTGATATTATGCTTAAACATCATATCCAAAGTATCTAGTTTATCTGTGATTGAGATTATTGCTCCAAGTTTAGTAGTTGGTAAAGCATCACTTTGTCCTTGTGGTCTGTAATGCTGACCAATCGATATAGATACTTCTTCATTTTCACCATCGCATAAAGCATAATACGCTCCCATTATCCCCTGTAATTCTGGAAATTCCCCAACCATATTTGTTGTAAGATCGCATTTTGAAAGCATCGCACTCCTTTGAATTACTTGATGGTCTAAACCTCCATTATCCTGCGCTATTTGTAAGGCTAAATTTATCATCCTCATTGTTTTATCATACATATTCCCAATTGCGTGATGAAAACTCAAATTACGAAGATTATTTAGCTTTTTTTCTAGCGAAGTCTTTCTATCAATTTTAATAAAAAATTCTGCATCTGAAAGGCGTGCATTAAGAACTCTTGTATTACCTTTTATTACGTTATCATTGTGCTCTGTTTTTATATTTGATACGATGATGAAATAATTTCCAATTTGATGATTATCATATGTAGTAACTAGAAATTTTTGGTGTACACGTAGAGCTGTGATAAGCACTTCTTTTGGAAGATTCATGAATCTCTTTTCAATTTTACCCAATAAAACTACTGGATACTCTACTAGACCTGTTAACTCATCAATTAACTTTTCATCTTTCAATAGTTTCAAGCCCAAGGTGGATAATTGTTTATCTATTTCATCCAATATTATCCTCTTTCTTTCTTTTTGGTTTAATATGACATATGCATCTTTCAATTTAGTTATATATTCGCAAGTATTTTGTATCGCAATTTGCTGTGGAGCGATAAACCTATGTCCATACGTTCTATTATTTGCTCTAATATGCCCAAACTGTACTGGTATGACTTTGTCATCAAGTAAACACAGCATAGATCTAATTGGTCGTATCCAACGTATTTGTGATTTACACCAACGCATAGATTTTGGCCATATGAAATGATTTAGTGTATACTCAATAGCTTCTTTAAATACATTTTGTATATTATAATGTTTTATCTTTAAAAAGAAGAAATAACCATTCTTTCGCGATAATGTTGACATATCAACTATCCCATATTTTTTCATAAATCCAGAAATTGCTTGATAATCAGCATCAACTCTTGGTCCTTTTATCTCTAGGACTGTTGTTTTTGGGGGATTTAAGATATTATCTAGATCAATATTTTTCACAAATACAGCCATTCTCCTTGGCGTAGCATATGAATGTATATCTCTCTCTTTAATTGTTAACGATGAGCATCGCTGCTTAATTTCTTTGACCAGCATAGAAGCAAAGGAAGTGACACTATTTTGCTGTATCAACGCTGGGATTTCTTCTGAAAAAATTTCTAGTAGTAATTCCGCCATCTTATACTATAAAAAACATTATTTTATTGTAACGGGTCTTTATATTTTTTTATAATCTGAACTCAACATTTTTGTAACCCAAGATATATATGACTGATCTACCTTCAATATTGGTATCTCAACTATACATGGTACATCATAACTATGCATTTTTTTAATTTGTAACATAACTTTATCCACCAATTTACTTTCAGTCTTAATTATTGCAGATACTTCGTTAGTCTCGCAAATTTCATTATCAGAGAGATAAAGAGTTTTACTATCATTAAATAAATTAGCGCAAGCTGCAAGACGCATATTCATAATCTCTCTGATAACATACTTAGCTTCTTTAAGACTAGAAAATGTTGTATACAATATAGACATCTTATCACTAAGTACTTCTTCCATTTTTTATCACATGAACAGTGTTATTCTAAATTCCTATACAATTATTTTTTGTATAAAACTACAGCAAGTCTATGTACATATGTTAAAAAAATCAATATTATTCGACGAGTACTTGAGTTTACAGTGTTATTTTCGCTACGATACTACTCAATAAAGATTTTCCAGTCATTTCTTCTGGTTTTTCTATATTGAGTATCTGTAATATTGTAGGGGCTATATCTGATAAATTTCCACCTATTGTAGTTTTGTGATCTGTTTTTTGTAATTGAGTGAATTTTACACTTTCCCAAATATCATTTGTTACCAATATAAATGGTACTGGATTGATTGTGTGCTGGGTGCATGGCTCAGATGTGATGGAATCATATTCAGATTCTACATTACCATGATCAGCAGTAATGAGTATTACTGTACGCGAATCTAATAAATTATTCAGTATTTTACCAATACATGAATCCAATACTTCACATGCCTTAACTGATGCATTAAAATCTCCAGTGTGTCCAACCATGTCTGCATTTGCATAATTTACACAAATAAATGTATCACGTTTTATTTGTTGAGAATCTATAAGTGCTTCTGTTATTTCATTTGCAGACATTTCTGGTTTCAAATCGTAAGTTCTTACTTGTGGAGAAGGGATGAGAATGCGATTTTCATTATTAAAAGGATCTTCCCTTCCTCCATTAAAAAAGAATGTCACATGTGCATATTTTTCTGTTTCTGCTATACGTAATTGTGTATATCCGTTTTTTTCTATTATTTCTCCAAGTGTATTTTGTGGTATTATTGATGGAAACATCACATTCATTTTCTGTGATAATGTTTTTGAATATTCTGTTACGCTTACACACATACTAAAATCAATCGCTGATGTTAACTTATCTAGTATCTGTTGAATTCGATCTGCTCTAAAATTCATGGATAATAAGCAATCTCCTTTATTCATTCCATTATATTGAATACAAGTACTGGGAATAATGAATTCATCATAAATATCAGCAGCATAGCTTTTTTCTACTATTTGAATGATGCTTGTATTATTAAAATGTTCTGAACTTATACCATTTGCTATTGCTTGGTATGCTAACTTTGTTCTTTCATCTCTTTTATCTCTATCCATTGCATAATATCTACCAGAGATTGTAGAAATTTGTGCACCATACCGATTACAAAATTTTATCATTTGTTTCAAATAT
>NZ_JAJBJC010000216.1 GCF_021811825.1 Candidatus Anadelfobacter sociabilis
GAAGTTGAAGAGGTTTCATCTTTATTTTCACATGCAAACATTAAGTTAGAATCTGTTGAAGGAAAGCAATATCAACTTGCTGTTCAAAAATGTGTTGAGTGTATGGCTACATGTCATTCTATTGCTATAGTCATTAAAATGAATTTTGATACATTTAAAGGCTCTATGGTTAAAAGTATAATGTATCCAAGACCAACAAGATATCACTTCTTTAGGGATGCTCTTATTTTTATTTCAATGTTCGGAGTTTTTGCAATTATTGGGTTCTTTATAAGTCTACATTTTTTGTTGGAATTTTGACTACAGGAGAAATGATTCTTAAATTCTGAAACATTGTTACAATCGCTGTTCCTCCAGCTTTACCAGCTGCTATGAGTGCAGGAATAGTTTATTCTTTATTTAGATTAAATAAAGGAAAGATTTATAGCATATCTCCAGATACAATAAATACAGCTGGGAGAGTTAAGACTTTAGTTTTTGATAAAACTGGAACATTAACAGAAGATACTTTAAATTTTTCAAAGCTTGTTGGTAAAGTAGAGAACAAATTTTTAGATGAAGTTGAAGAGGTTTCATCTTTATTTTCACATGCAAACATTAAGTTAGAATCTGTTGAAGGAAAGCAATATCAATTTGCTGTTCAAAAATGTGTTGAGTGTATGGCTACATGTCATTCTATTGCTAAAGTTGGAGAGCATTTTATTGGGGATCCATTAGATGTCGAGATGTTTAAGTCAACAAATTGGCAATTACACAAACCAGAACAACAAGAGCAAGCTGAATATGCAGATTTAGCATTGTTTTCTCCTCCAGGTTAGAAAGATATTTAGTTAAATGTTTTCGTTTAAGTTAAAATGTATAATTTGTACATTAATTATAATTTTTATTCTATTTTATGTTTCTTTAACTCTTAATTATAGACAATGAAAAGAAGTTTAGTATTCTTGGAGTAAACGAAAAAGTAGGAGTAATAAAGAGATTTGAGTTTGCATCATTTTTGCAAAGAATGAGTGTTATAGCATTAGATAAACAGTCAAGATCTTTAATACTTTTTGTTAAAGGCTCATCTGAAATTATTCAAACTTTATGAATAATAATACAATTCCAGGAAGTTTTGCAATTAAGTTAGAAAAATATGCTAGAGAAGGATTAAGAGTTATTGCAATTTCATATAGATTCTTAGATGGATATGATGGAGAGAAAATTAGGGTTTGCAAAAGAGAAGAAGTTGAAAAAGATTTAAATTTCTTAGGATTTATTGTCATGGAAAACATGCAAAAACCGGAAACGCTATCTTGTGTTCAACAGCTCCAAGAAGCAGATATTCCTGTTATAATGGCAACAGGTGACAACGGTCTTACTGCTATTTCTGTGGGAAGAAAATGAGGCATTTATGATGCTCATAAAGACTCATTCTTGGGAGATGTATATGATAATAATGCTGATTCATGAATTAAGTGGTCAAAGATAGAATCAAGAATTTCTAAGGACACCTCTTCCAATTCTGAATCCACACAAACAACAAACAACAAAATAAAACACGAAGAACTACCTGAGGCATGGAAAAACATAAACTACCACCTACTAGACGAAATACACCTTAAACCACATCATAT
>NZ_JAJBJC010000217.1 GCF_021811825.1 Candidatus Anadelfobacter sociabilis
TTATATTTAGACGAAAGCCCTGGAGCAGCTGAATATTTCAAAGAATCTGCTCTTCTTTCATAGCCAAGACCTCCTTCGAATAAATATTTTAAATGGTCTGATTCAGGTTTACTTGCTCTCTTTTTGTAATTGGATTTGAATCATTATCAAGTCAGATAGCTCATTCAGAATAATTCGTCAATAAATAGGAAATGTAGATGCTTTTGAATTTTAAAAAATATTGTCTGAGAATTATCGTAATAATGAATTTTCTCTTTCACATTTCTTGAAGCTTTAGTATAGTAATCTGTATAGAAATTACAAATAAGATGCTCATCATCCACTCATGATTTGGCTCAAGTTCAAATATGCTACTATTAAAAGCCTTTGTTAATAATGGAAAGCAAATAAAGTTCAAAGAAAGGGATAATATTAAATAGTCATTGTTGATAGTAAATCCATTCCACAGATTTAAAACAATTTGTGGAACCCATATAAATCCTCAAATCAATGTCAAAAACTTGCAATCAAATAGCAGATCGTGTGTAAACATCGGAATAGAAAGCATAAATAAAATAGCACATATAAAAATCTGATATTTAATACAGATAAATTTCATTTTTTTAATCTCGAATATATGAATTCGAGAAAATAGTACAGATAGGCTGTAGTCAAAAATTGCAAGATCGCTAAGATGTAAAGCAAGAAGTACTCTTCTCATGTGAATGCAAGATAGAAGTATTCAAGCATCAGAAGCATATTCCATATTATACTAATAGCAATAGTAATCGGAGACAATCACATATGCGAAATCTCATCATTTTGCATATTAAATATCTTTGAGTTAACTCATAACAATCAAATCATGGTTACAGTTAGATTTCAAAGAATATAATCTGTGATGCAAAAGGTGTTAATCCACCCAAGATAGATTAAGTTGAGATTGATCTCAATTAAACCATTGAACCCTGCTTGATTGCTCTCAATTCTCATCGATCTTTCGTCAGTAGATACTATCTTTTCAATCGAAGTATTGAGTGTGTAATTTAAGTAATAGGATTTGTGGATGAAATTATACATGGAGAAGTGTATGTTTTCCTCATTTTTATCCATCCTTATAATATCTTTTGTATAGATTTTGAAGTCTTGCTCAAAGTCAAGATAGAATTTAAGCATTTTATTCTTGTAGTCTCCATCATAAAGATCAATATCAATGTGAATAATGTTTCCAAAATTTGTATCATCGACTCATTTAAATTTTAAAGATATTCTCCCTTTATCATGACTCATAATGCTATTTGAGAGGTGATCAGCATTTAAGTCATACGGAGTGAACTTCCAAACTCCATCGAGCTTCTCATCTCAGTAGCCAAAGTAAGCTCTAAAATTTCCTTCGATGTTTCTTTTAAAATCTGCAACCGTGCTATTTTTATGGGATAATAAATCAGATGATTTTGGTAGACTCTCATTCTTCAGGGTTGAGTTGTTTCCTTCATTATGAAAAATATTCGTAGAACTGCAGTTCAAGTTTGGTTTCGAGTTCTGTAAATCTCGATTCATGCTTAAAGAAAGAGTTAAAAGCAGAAAGAATAGGAGGAAGTACATTTGATTTATTAATTAT
>NZ_JAJBJC010000028.1 GCF_021811825.1 Candidatus Anadelfobacter sociabilis
TTCGCACTTTTTCTGGCCAACCATCGAGCATATCTAAATCTGATAATAACTCATCTGAAAATTCTGTAATCTTGAGAAACCATTGCTTGATATTACGCCTCTCTACCATAGCTCCAGATCTCCAACCACAACCATCTATTACTTGCTCATTAGCAAGTACAGTATTGTCTACAGGATCCCAATTTACTGCAGATTCTTTCTGATAAGCTAACCCCTGCTCAAAGAATGTTATAAATATTTCTTGCTCATGTTTGAAATAATCAGCTTCACATGTGCTAATCTCTCTTTCCCAATCATACGCATACCCTAAGCGCTTTAATTGTTCTCGCATAATTTTTATATTTTCTAAAGTCCACATTTTAGGATGTATATTGCTTTGTATAGCAGCATTTTCAGCTGGCAAACCAAAAGCATCCCACCCCATTGGATGAAGAACAGAGTAATTTTGACTAATTTTGAAACGCGCTATAATATCAGAGAGTGTATAATTTCTGCAGTGCCCTAAATGCAGTTGTCCTGATGGATAAGGAAACATTGGTAAAACGTAATACTTTTTTTTATCTACTGAATTATCGACACTAAATGATTTGTTATCACACCAGTACTTTTGCCATTTTTTTTCAACTACAAGATGAGAATAATCCATACTATGTATATATAATAATTTTTGTTATTGAATCTAAAATATATCAACTACCTTTCTTATTAGATGTTGTAGATATCCTATATTACTATCGCCATTGTGTCTATTTTGTATCGCCTCTTTCTGCATATATTCCATTACATGAATCAACATACCTATTGATGTTGAGTAATTCAATCCATTTTGATCATCATTAAGTCCTTTTGGAAGTTTAGGTATACCAATTCTGACTTTTAAATCAAACACTTCAGAAACCATTTCTTGTATTCTAGGAAGTTTAGCACCATTACCTACTATTACTATCTTATTGATTGCTGTAAGATCATTTTCATCAAGTTTAGCTTTAAGCAAAGACATTATTTCATCTAAACGCGCTTGTATTATTTCCACAAGAAATGATCGTTCTACAATATTTATTTCACAATTTTCTATATCAGATGTCTGCACTTCAATTGTATCATTTTTATCAATAGAATTTACTACAGCTGCTCCATATAAATTTTTTATACGCTCTGCATTCAAAATAGTTGTACATAAGCCTCTTGCTATATCATTAGTAATATTCATCCCACCCAGTGCTATTGCTTCACTAAAAATCATATTACCATCTTCAAATAATGATATTGATGTATGTCCTGCACCCATATCAATCAAAGTAACTCCTATTTCAATCTCATCTTTACTTAAACATGCAAGACCATTTGCATATGAAGAAGATATATAATTCTCTATCTCAATCCCAGCACCATTGACAACATTAGAAATATTTAACAATAAATTTGAAGGTATTGCTAATACATGCATTTTACATGCTAAATTATCCCCATACATTCCAAGTGGATTTGATATACCATGATTTCCATCTAATACATAATCACATGCAAAGCTATGTATGACTTCTAGTGGCTGTTTATGATAATTGCTTAAAATTTCTAATGATAATTTATTCAAATCTTTATAGTTAATTTCATGTCCTATTACAGATATTCTTGAAGAAACGCGGTGTGACAGCAAAACACTAGAAGGTATTCCTATATAAATGCGGCCAATTTTACCATTATACGATTGCTTAGCAAATTCTATCGCTCTCATAACAGAATAACATGCAGCTCTAATATCTGTTACTATACCAGCTTTGATACCACGCGTTGCGCTTTCTCCCACTCCTATGATTTGTGGTGCTCCTTCTAAGTTAAGCTTAGCTATTAAACAAATAGTCTTAGCACTTCCTATATCTAAAACTGTTACAATATTGCTGCGTTGTAATTTCATCTTTCTATATAATGCCGATTTATTTTTTATAAAAATATAGCTAGCAATAATAACTAATTTTTCATTGAATAAATAGATTTATTCTAATGTAAAATGAAAAATCTTCTAAATAATGATATAAATATATTAATGTAATATAGAAAATATTTAATATAATCACTCAATATTAAGAAGTGCAGCGACAAAATCCTCGTAATCAAATTTTTTTATATCATTTATCTCTTCACCAACTCCTATAGCATATATAGGGATTTGATATTTTTGTGACATATTTACAATACTACCTCCTTTAGAAGAACCATCAAGTTTAGTAATAATAAGACCAGTAATATTGATAACATTACTAAACAAATCTATTTGCGAATGAGTATTCTGACCAGTTGTACCATCAATTACTAAAATTGTATCATGCGGAGCAGTAGAATCTATCTTTTGTATCACATTAATACATTTTTTTAACTCATCCATAAGGTTTTTATTATTATGTAACCTTCCTGCTGTATCTATTAACAATACATCTATTTCTTCTTTTTTTGCTTTTTCTATAGATTTATATACAACACTTGCTGGATCAGCACCTTCTTCTGCAATCATAATTGGACAACTACCTGCACGTTTAGACCATATAAGTAATTGATCAGATGCAGCAACTCTAAATGTATCACACCCAGCAATCATAACACTATAACCAAGCTGCTGAAATTTGAAGGCAAGCTTACCTATTGTAGTTGTTTTACCACTACCATTTACACCGCATAGCAATATTACATATGGTCTCTTCTCATCTCCTTGAATAAAATTCTGCATGAAATCCCTACTAGAAGAAGTCATCACAGCAATAATTTCTTTTTTTAAAAATAATAATAACTCTTGATTATCAACATTTGTCCCAAATTTCTCCTTTCTAAGAGCTTTAGTAATTCTTTTGGTCACCTCAACTCCAAGATCTGAAGCAATCAGTATTTCTTCTAATCCCTCTATTACCTGATCTGTTAATTTTTTTCCCTCAATAAGTCTTTTTATGTTATCACTTAACGCGGAATGCGCATTTTTTAGGCTATTGTTTAATTTACCAAACCATTTCATAATCAATACATTCTATAGTATTCTTAAACATAAATCCAACTATAACAAATAATATTAACTTGTCATAATTCTCAGTGCAGCTCCAGAGCAGTGTTTAAATATACGCACGCTAATATCGAAAATATATAGGCTTGTAATACTGCTATAAATATTTCAAAACCAGTCATTATTACAAGAAAAGCTAATGGCAGCGCGCCCATTATACCACCTAATATCACCATTGATGCCATTACCTTTAATATTATATGCCCAGCTGTCATATTAGCGCTAAGACGCAAACCCAAACTCACGGGACGTGCTAAATATGCAAATAACTCTATCAAAAACATTAAAGGAGCCATAAAAAGCGGAGTACCATGAGGTATAAAAATACTTAAATACCTCCACTTATGCTTGATAAAACCAATAATGGTAAATAATAAGATCATAATCCCAGATATTGCAAAAGTAATTGCTATACTACTTGTTACTGTATAACCACCTGGTATTAGTCCAAGTAAATTGCACAATAATATAAAAATATATATTGTAAATATAAGTGGAACAAATTTTTCTGATCTTGGTCCAGCAGTACCTTTAGTCATTTCATGCACCATAATATACACATACTCTGATATCATAGCTATATATTTAGGAACAATTTTCTTTTTTATATCTCTTTTTGCTATCTCATCGCCTTCTATCAATGTATCTATAGAGGAAATCCCATGTGTATTGATAACACGATACCCATTAACTCTACTCATTACATATGCACACAAGAAAACAATACTAAAGACAAACAACATCATGAGCGCAGAATTAGTGAAACTCAAATCTAGTGAGCCAACATTTATCTGCAACAATTTCTTTATGGCAAACTGCTCTAATGGATTATGCATTACTTAATGCTTATTAAAAAATAATTAATAATTAATGTTTAAATTTTCAAAGTCTCATCTTAATATGAAATCCTCAAAATTAAATCATCTGTTCAAAAAAAAGTCAATATATTATGCCAATTATACTATAATGCATTAAGATATTCTGTATAAAATTGCAAAGAAAAAATTAATCGCACGAATAGTATTTACATATTATAATCTCAGCAACAGAAGCATTTAAATAGATATTATGAATATAAATACACAGACAACTAAACTTATATCAGGAAGTAGTAGCATTAAACTTGCGCAAAAACTTGCAAACGAATTAGGATTACAATTAATACAAAATACTACTAAAAAATTTGCAGATGGAGAGCTATCTATTTCTATTGAAGAAGATTTATATAACAAACAAGTAATAATAGTACAATCAACTTCAGAACCCGTGAATAATAACTTGATGGAATTATTATTCATTGCTGATCATAGTAAAAAAATGGGCGCAAAGCATGTAACAGCTATTATACCTTATTTTGGTTATAGTAGACAAGATCGCACTATAGATAACAGAAGCATTGTACCGATGAGAATGGTAGCAATGATGCTAGAAATAGCTGGAATAGATAAAATTATCACAGTCGATATGCATTCATTAAATTCTATAGGTTTTTTTAGAATTATAGTTAACAATATCAGTACTACATCAATATTTGCAGCACTAACATCACAAAAATTCGCTACAGAACAACACCTAAACCTATCTATTATATCTCCTGATATAGGAGGTATACAACGCGCTCGATTATTAAGTTCAGCACTAGGATGTGGTTTATCAATTATCAATAAAACTAGAGATAAAAATAGCAAATGTTATTTACACGAAATTATAGGAAATGTAAAAAATAGAGAATGTATTATAATTGACGATATAACTGATAATGGCGATACTCTACTGAATACTGTAAATTTATTATTAGATAATAATGCTGCATCAGTTTGCGCATATATAACACACTGCGTTATAAGTGATAAAAACTATAATAAATTTGAATATTCACAATTAAAAAAAATATATATCACTGATACTATACACAAAGCCGAACTTTTACCAAAAAAATTCTGTACTATATCGATAGTACCATTATTAATAAAAAGTCTACATGGTATCATGGAGCAATAATTTCAGTCTATATAGAATAAAGTATTAAATATTCTTAGTTTTACATATTAGATTTTATAGCTTTGAAGCCTAACGTAAAATATTGTGATTATGCATAAATTAAAAAAATTGATAATACCAACTGCTGGGATAGGAACAAGACTTGCGCCGATTACAAGCGTAATTCATAAAAGTATGCTACCTGTTATGTGTAAGCCACTTATACATTATGCTATAGAAGAAGGAGTAAAAGCTAATGTAGAAGAATTTATAATCATCGTATCGAACGAAGAAAATAAAAAATTAATAGAGAATTATATCCGTTTTGCAGAGAGTTTATTACAGATTAAACAAGATCAAATTATATTTGTGAAACAAGATAAACAATTAGGTCTAGGACATGCAATATTGATAACTAAAAACTATATCAACAATGAAAGCTTTGCAGTACTTTTACCAGATGAAGTATTTATTGATATAAAGGGAAATGGCCTTTTAATGAATATGATTAATGCGCAAGATAAGATTTCAAATAATGTTTTAGCTGTCTATAATATTAGCGAAGATAACGTTCATAAATACGGAATAGTGAAAACACAACATGATAATAAGAAAGATGATTATTATAAAATTTCTGGAATGATAGAAAAACCCAAATATGAAGATGTATTGTCTACGACTGCTATAATAGGCAGATATATATTACAAACAAAAATTTTTGATTATTTGCAACACATCACTGATATCTATCTTAAAAATAATATGAATAATCAATCAAAACAAGAGATTAGTCTTACATTAGCGATGCATAATATGCTGCAAGATGGAGAAGAGTTTTATGCATTTTGCGCACCTGGTCATCGCTTCGATTGTGGAAATATTGTGGGATTAATAGAAGCTAATATTGTAATAGCCTTACAAGATAATAAATTAAAAATAGAAATAAGCAAAATGTTAAGACAAATTCTCAGTATGTAACGTACGCAGTTATATGGTAGAATGATTCTCAATATACATAATAAATATACAAATATATAATATAAGGATTTATGGTGAAAAGATGATAACAGCAAAATTTATAACTTTTGAAGGTTGTGAAGCTAGTGGCAAATCAACTCAAGCTTTAATATTGCGTGATTATCTTTTGGGTAAAGGATATAAAGTATTCCTTACAAAAGAACCAGGAGGTACAATCCTCGCAAATAAATTACGTGACATCATACTTCATAATGAGATTATAGATGTTTTGACAGAATTTTTATTGTTAAGCGCAGCTCGAAGAGATCACATACTAGAAATAAAACACAAACTTAATGAAGGCTATTTTGTCATAAGCGACAGATTTTACGATTCTTCAATAGCAATTCAATCCGTCGCAAAAGGTTTAGATTTACAATTAGTAAACTATATTACAGAGAATATTTTAGAAGGTATACATCCTAATATAACCTTTTTGCTAGATATCAATATTGAAACTCTATATCGTAGATTGCAAAATAGTGACAGACTAATAAATTTTTATGATCAAAAAGATAGGCATTTTCATAAAAGGGTAAAAGAAGGATTTCTACAAATTGCAAAGCAAGACCGATCTGATAGAATCGTTACTATAGATGCTGCGAATGATATAGAAATTATATCTGAAGAAATAAAAAATTATATAGCAAATTTAAAATAAATTTTTAAGTACTTTAAAGATATATTTTGCTCAATTTATGCTCTTAATATTTAAGATAAAACCAATTGCAACAAGCGCCATTCCCAAATTTGATCCACCATATGATAATAAGGGTAATTGTATGCCAACAACTGGTATAATTCCAGAAATCATTGCTAGATTGATAAAAATATGTATGAAGAACATTGATGCTATCCCTAAAGCAACTAAACTTCCATAATGATTATCCGCTGATATAGAAACTATATAAAGACAAGTTAATAGTATGATATATAACAGCATTATCAATATAATACCTAAAAATCCCATTTCCTCAGCTATGATCGATCCTATAAAATCAGTATGTTTTTCTGGTAAAAAACTTAGCTGATTTTGCGTTCCTTTTGTAAGTCCTTTTCCAATAAGAGATCCAGAACCTATTGCAATTTTTGATTGTGCCACATTGTACCCAGCTCCTAATAGATCTGTTTCTGGATTTAAGAATGTAATTACTCTTTGTCTTTGATAATCATGGAGAGCATATTTCCAACATAATGGAATACAAGCAGAAAAAATGATGAATAGAAGAAAAAACTTCCATAATCTCACTCCTGTAGCAAAGAAGATAGTGCAAGAAATGAATAATAAAATTAGTACCGTTCCAAGATTAGGTTGTTTTAAAATAAAAATCACTGGAAGTAATATAATAATACATGGAATGATTAAATTTTGTGCTTTAATCACTTCTTGATGTGATATTTTTGCAAAATATTTGCTTAATGCAAGAATGAGAGCCAATTTCATCCATTCAGATGGCTGTATATTAAGTATTCCAAAACGAATCCAACGCTGCGCACCCATAGCAGTGTGACCAAAAAAATGCGCTATGATCAACAGCAAAAGACATAGAGCGTATATATGATATGCGCTATCGTAAACAAATCTACTACTGATCAGCGCTATAATAATAGCTAAAATGAAGAAACAAAAAAAAGTTACTCCTTGCTTATAAGCCCATGGTGATAGTGCATTACCAGAAGTACAATACAATATTATACAACTAATTATTACTAATATAAATACTGACAAAATAATACATATAGAAACTTTATCAAAAATTTTATACAGCAGAGCTATTTGTTTATTACAAAACTTATTCCTATACTCAGTCATACTACATATTGAATTATATATTTATACCATTCTTCAAATTTTGTGATGACAAGTATAATGAATTCTTATCTCTTGATAAAAATTCTTTTGTAAGCATCATATATGATATAGATCCCGAGCATTTTGTATCATATAATAACGCTGGTTTTCCATATGATGGTGCTTCTGCTAATTTTATATTTCTAGGAATAGTTGTCTCATAAACAAGATCACTAAATTCTCTCCTTATTTCTTCTTCAACTTGAATACAAAGATTTTTTCTTCGTTCAGTCATAACTAATATAATACCATTTATGTATAATCTTTTATTTGTTGTATTCTTTATTAAATTTAACGTATTAAGTAAATGCGCCAAACCTTCCATAGCAAGAAATTCACATTGCACTGGTATTAATACTGATGTTGCAGCTGTTAATGCATTAATTGTAAGAGTTCCCAAAGATGGAGAACAATCTATAAGAATATAATGATATCGATTTTCTAATTTTGATATCTGTTCTTTTAGTATGGAATTTCGTTTTTGATCTGGACTTTTTTCTATTACCGCTAAATCCACAATAGAAGGAATAATCTCCAAATTTGGTATCTCTGTTAGTGCGATACAGGAATTTATACCAAATCCTTCTGACATCACTTGATATATATTCTTTTTTCTCATTGGATTTTTTATTCCTAAGCTCGTACTAGCATTACCTTGAGGATCTAGATCAATTAGAAGAATTTTGTTTCCTATAATAGCTAAAGCAGTTGCAAGATTTACTGTGGTTGTCGTCTTTCCAACTCCGCCTTTTTGGTTAGATATTGCTATGATTTTTGTTACTATACTTTTATCTCCTAGCATCTTGTAATATTTTTTTATCTAGTAATCTTTACAAATCAGAAATAGTACGAATAACTTATTGTTGGTCAAAAGTATATAGATAAAGTATATTTTATTGTATTTTTTCTAAATTTTATTAGTATTGCGATATAATATTAGAAAAATTGTTATAGGTAGATGATGGAAATAATATTAACAAAATCGCTAGGTTTTTGTAGTGGTGTAGAGCGTGCAGTAGATATTGTTGAAACCGCGTTAGAACAATGGAAAAGTGGTATTTATGTATACCATGAAATTGTACATAACAAACATGTTCTTGAAGAATTAAGAGAAAAAGGAGTGATTTTTGTAGAATCTATAGACAATATTCCTCAAGGCTCAACTTTAGTATTTCCCGCTCATGGAACTCCACAGACTTTAATATCTCAAGCCAAAGAGATGAATTTAAGAGTTATTGATGCAACTTGCCCTTTAGTCAAAAAAATACATCATCTAGCACAGCGTCATTCTGAACAAGGTACTGTAGTAATTTTAATAGGACACAAAGATCATGATGAGATACATGGGATAGTAGGAAATTCTGGTAATGCTCAAATATATGTAGTAGAAAATATCAAAGATATATCTAATATTCCTACTTTTGCGATAGATCAAAAGATAGTGTATTTAACACAAACCACACTGAATGTGGATGATATACGTGATATAATAAAAGAATTAAAAAGCAAATTTCCAACAATAATAGAAAGCCCTACCGTATGTTATGCCACAACCGAACGTCAAAAAGCTACAATAAAATTGGTACAAGTTGTTGATATCTTGATTGTTATAGGATCATCAAATAGTTCAAATTCTAATAGATTACGGGAAATAGGTGAAAAAGCAAAGATTCCATCTTACTTAATAAACTCATATAAAGAAATAAAAGCTTCATGGTTACATCAAAAGCATAAAATAGGCATCACATCTGGAGCATCTACACCGCAAAATCTGATACAAAGCATCGTAGATTATTTATGTAATACAAATAATATATCATCCGTTTCATCACTTAATTAATAAAAATAGAAAATTCCAGTTGCAAAATAAATTCTTTAAGTTGTAGAATACCTGACATTACATCACAGTAATAGTCCAATATTATATACTAATTTATGCAAATATTTAAAACAAGATCTATAAGGTTTTTTATCATAATAGTGAGTATGTTACTTTTAGCTAGTTGCGGTGAAAGTATCAGATCTCAAAGAGCAAAATGGCAAAATCCCAAATTTTTTGCAAAGCGCAGGACTCCTTTATACAACACTTTTGTAGAGGAAGGAGGTATGGCTAAAAAACAGAAAGAATTGCAGTTAAGTGAACTACAGATAAGAAGTAGGTTAGATCGCGAATTAAGCTCAGAGCCTATTTCTTTAAAAGAAATGCCTATAATCAATTCAACACAAAATAAAAACAGTGATAACTACTCTTATAAAGAAATTGTAGAGAATGAAAAAAAAGAAATTACCAATTCTTCACAATACAAAGTTAATACATTGAATAGTGATAATAGTATTAATGAACAACATGCTAATGTTGTACGTAATGAACTAAAACAAGAACCACTGAATAATAACAAAAATAATTTCATAAAGCTTACAGAAATTCCAAAGGAATAATAAAATGACCTACTGGCTGTACTAGTCCTCTGTAAAATATATATTCATTGACTAATTACGATCTATAATTTTGCTGTTGCAGCTTAGTGCGAAATTTAAAATAACTTTATTTATTGCATTAAACTTTATCAACAATCAGCTATTCAATTAAAATACTCTCAACACAATATATATATATGTATATATGCAACACTCATATACATCAGTAGTCAATTAAAGTAATTTCACAAATGGACTACGAATTTTGTTATTAATTATATTTCTTTTTCTTACGATATTAAAATATACTCCCATAATTATTGCTGAAGATAGCATTGCAGACCCACCATAACTTACAAATGGCAATGTCATACCTTTAGTTGGAAACATATGCAGTGTTACACCTATGTTAAACGCACTCTGAAATGCAAAATATACAAGCATTCCAATACCTATATAAATTTGCGTTGCTCGGGCACCACAAGCAATTCTTAATGTTATTAAATTCAATATACCGCGCACCACTATAAATGCTATAAGAAATATTATCACTAAACAAATAACAGATCCAAATTCCTCCCCCGCAACAGCAAAGATAAAATCGGTATGCGAATCTGGTAGCAAATATTTCGTATTACCCTCACCAAAACCCTTACCAAAAAGACCTCCGTTAATATAAGATTCAAGTGATTGATGTATTTGATATCCACTAGTTTTAGTTACACCACCATTAACGAAAGCAGATATTCTCTGAGCTACATGGGGCAATGTAAAATATGCAATAATTAGTCCTAGAATAAATATAGAAAGCAGAAATAAAATAATAAACCATGAAAGTCCAGCAATAAACATTTGAGTAATTGTGACTATTGATATTGTTATAGTCATTCCTAAATCTGGCTGTACTATTAACAAAATACAAACAAAACAATGTAATATAAAACATATTATAAATCCTAATAATCTTCCTATTTTTTGCTCTGCTCCTAAAATTACCGCAATCACTATTGCATAAAACGGTTTTATTAATTCAGACGGTTGTACTGAAAATCCCAGTATGTTTATCCATCGTTTTGCACCCTTTATTTCTTCACCAAAATAAGGTAACAAAGATAATAACAGTACCATAATAAAAAAACCTATCAATCCCATTTTATATAAGCTTTTCTGTGATATTGTAGATATAACAAATATCATAGGCACAGAAAGCGACACAAAAAATATTTGTCTCAATATAAAATGAAAATGCGATATCCCTATTCTTTCAGCTACAGCTGTACTGGCTGTAATAGTCATTATCAGTCCAAAAAAGATCACTATCATCAGCGCTACTAATGAAGGTCCATCTACACATCTTAGCCATTTTTTCCACAATGTATCATTAGAATATGATACTTCATCAGAAATTAATCCTAACTTCATCTATACAAAATCTATAAAATTTATAAAACACATGCAGCTAATTACTTAAACTTATGTTGCTACTAGAATAATTAGCTTATATACTGTCTGCATGAAGATTGGAATACCCCATACTTAACATAGAATTATTAGATCACATGCACAAAACAAAAAATAATAAAAAACAAAAAAATAGAAACAACAACACAATAGTACATACGAAGGAAAATGCAATAGAAGATAACAGTCAGTCTAATAATCCAAAAATAGAGATGTTCTTTAGCAATTATATTAAACCCTTAATCTTAGCTTTTGTAATTGTATTATTATTCAGAACGTTTTTTTACGAGCCATTTAAAGTTCCCTCTGGATCAATGAAACCTACAATTTTAGAAGGAGATCATGTACTTGTTTCAAAATTTAGCTATGGTTATGGTGATCATCTACTCGCAGGTATGTATCTGCCAATAAAATTAAATTTAACAAAAAGGTGGTTTTATAATCAACCAAAAAGAGGGGATATTATAGTCTTTCGCTCATCACAAGACGATGACTCGAATAACTACATAAAACGTCTAGTGGGTTTGCCTGGCGACAAAATTCGTTTACAATACGGAATACTGTATATTAATAACAAGCCTGTACAATTAGTTAAAGACGGAGAACAAGCCGGCTGTGATAGAGATAATCCATCATTTGTGTGCAGCGTATATAAGGAAATATTGCCAGAGGGAGTAGAATATAATATTCTAGATGCGAATCTTAATTACAAACTCTCATTTCCAAATACTACATATACATATGAAGTACCTGAGAAACATTACTTTTTTTTAGGTGATAACAGAGATTTTTCAAAAGATAGTAGATTTGATGATGGAATCGGTATTATCCCTGAGAATCATATAATTGGAAAAGCTGAATTTGTATATTGGAATAGTCAAATGTCCATAAAAGAAGTAGTATGCGAATTACTCCATCCAAAGAGATTATGGAAAAAACTAAATTAGTAATTCTTTGTACCTCAACTTTAAATCGATAAATTGCAAGTAAAAAATTTATGCTACAAAGCATAAAATATTATATAGATGATTTATTATCAATTACTATGAACATTTAATTTTAAGTTTATTAAGAGAACTATATTTTTTTCTAAAGAAAGACAAACAGCATGTAAAACAAACAGCATATGTATATACGTATTATTAGTTCATCATGACAACTAGCTGTTCTTATACTATAGTTCTCTAGTACTTAACTTAGGTATGCTGAGATTGTGATATAAGAAAATAGTTCAACATTAAACACAAATACTTTTAATATTGAGATAATTTTAAAAAATTATATAGTGTTTCGCGCGCTCTTAGTATATCTTCTGTCATATGTTTTTTAATAAAAAATTCTATCATTTTCATTGTATATATGAGCTCATCTGCAGTATTCGCTTCTTGATCGGTAATTAAAAATCTATGCAGAACAAACAGTTTTTTAGCATATTTTTCTCCTACTATTTTTGATACTACACTACCACTTTTTGGCGAAATATATGCTAGATCATCTACCACTCCACTCACAGCACATTTAGTGAAATTCAAACCAAAACCACATTCTGCTAAAACCTTAAGTTCTAATAAAATGTACCGCTTCATATAATGAAAGAAATTATCTGTCAATTTTATATACTTGATAAAATCCTCTAATAAATCCCATAGTGTTTGATATATATCATGCTCTTTTAATATATGATTATATAAACAAAGGATTGAATTAAGAGCTATTGCAAATCTAGGTTTTAGAAAAAATTCATAAAGCATGCAATTTTCATCCTGCTCGATACGTATATATTTCCCAAGTTGGTTATTACTTTTTGTTTGCCAATCAACTAATACTATACCTCCAGCATATGGAATATAATGATTTAATTTTATCTTATAATAACCAATAATTACCCCATGTTTCTTTGTAAAACACCTGATCAATAACCCACTCTCTTGAATCTTTTTTATCCCAAGAATTATACCTTTACCACTAATTAACATATAGATTAAGTTTTTAAATTAATGGGTTTACATATAGAATGATATAAAAATACCTATTACCTTATATAATCAATGAAATAACCAACTTATTAAACAAATTATCCCAATTGTCTTTTTATTGAACATTGCATTAACAACATGTCAAATACATCTGATATAGATTTTATCAATTCATTTTTAACTACACTACTACTAATAAATATATTATTTGCATGCAATGATGTAATACTTGTGCTGCTCATCCCGCATGGAGAAATTTTTTTATAATACTCAAGATCTGTTGTTAAATTAAGAGCAATACCATGGTAACTTATACTTTTTTTAAACTTTAACCCAAGTGCTGCTATCTTCTTTATAGATTTGTTACTACAATTTGTAATATATGCCTTTTTATTATTACTCATATTTTGTATATTAACCCAGACACCATGCATACCATTATGACGAAAAGATGATACACCAAGAGATTTTAGTGTCACTATTACTATCTCCTCAAGGTCATATACAAATCTTTTTACATCAATTTGATTATACATTTTTTGCATATCTAACATAAAATATAATACTATCTGTCCAGGTCCATGATACGTAACCCGCCCTCCACGATCGCTTAAATATACTGATGGAGTTTGTATAATATTGCTATCATTATTTTGCTCTTGTTGTATAAGTCTATACTCCTCTTCCCTAGTATTTCTTCCAATAGTATACACATGATTATGCTCCAACAACCATATCATCTGATGAGCTCTTTCTTCAATAATATCACACACTCTTTTCTCCATAAAATCTACAGCATATTGATAATCCACTAAAGCTTCATCAATAATAAATTCTACTACACTCATTATGATACAAAAAGGATATTAATCTTTGCTTAAAACTGAAAATCACAGAGAAGCGAGCGTTTTACAACATTTATTTACTGCGTTACGTATTTCTTTAGTATAAGCTACCCGTTCAGGAACGCTTAGCACGCCGCGTGCTTGTAATAAATTAAAAATATGGCAAGCTTTAAGACATAAATCATACGCTGGTTGTACAGCACCATTTTCTACTAATAGCGATACACTATTCAAATGATCATTAAAATGTTTTAGTAATACCTCTACTTCAGCAAATTCAAAATTATATTTGCAGTACTGTATTTCACTATCTAAGAATATATCTTTATATAGCACACCTCTATCATTCCAACAAATATCCCATATACTGTCAACATTTTGAATGTACATAGCTATCCTTTCTAGTCCATAAGTTATTTCACACGGAATTGATACACAATCTATTCCCCCTAATTGTTGCATATAGGTATATTGCATCACCTCCATTCCATTATACCATATCTCCCATCCAACACCCCATGCTCCAAGTGTTGGATTTTCCCAATCATCTTCAATAAACCTTATATCGTTGTTATACTTATTTAATCCTATCGCCTCTAAACTCTCAAGACATATTTCTTGAATATCATCTGGAGAGGGTTTCATTATTACTTGTAGTTGATAAAAATGCTGTACCCTATTGGGATTTTCTGCATACCTCCCATCTTGAGGACGTCTTGATGGTTGTACATATACTACATTCCATTGAGATGCATTAATACATCTCAGCCCAGTAGCTGGATGCGATGTACCTGCACCCACTTCCATATCATATGGCTGCAATATAACACAACCTTGCTTTGCCCAAAATTGTTGAAGTACTAGAATAATATCTTGAAAATGCATAAACACAGTATACAGTATATTGATAAAATCAATTAAGTAATAATTCTTTATTGTGTTATTTATGATTTATTATTTGTGATTTTACAATAAATTTTATTATTTAACTTAATATGAAATTAGAATGTATGTATATTTAAGATAGCATTTTCACACAAAAATAGATCTACTAGATGTAGATGTGAATGTAAGTCGCAATAATAGATTGCGAGATTTTTAATAAGTAATTGCGTTTTTTCAATATATTATATCATGATTATATAAAAAAAGGCCCACAGCGTCATATATTAGTTTACGAACGCGAATCATGGATTATGAAGTAGTTAAAATATAGTGAGGTAGTGGTGTATAGAATGTTTAGAAAAACAATAAATCTATATACCCATAAATAATATATTGGAACCTTACTATTAGTCGATGATTTTTGCAAATTATACAATCAATATTTATTAACTCATCAGCAACATAAGAAATCCACACATAGCTCAAGAATTGGCGTTTTTGTCATGATGACAGTTTGTTTTATTATATCAGCAATCAAATCATAAAGATTTTAGGAATTTTGATATAAATCACTATACTATTTTTTGCAAAGAATTTGCTATGATGCATTGTTATAGCAGATTTGTGGAGTTAATGAAAAGAACCAAATCATATCTTGAAATACCATATCTTAAAGTACTGCCACGATTGCCCATGTTTGCGAATTCATAATAGTAGTGAAATTGCATATATCGATGCTACATCTATCAGCATTCGCGAGAACAAACATACCTCTACAACAAGATTTTCACAGCATTGCAAAGATTGGAAAAACAACCAAGAGCTGGTTCTATGGATTGAAATTATATATCGTTATTAATGAGAAAGGTGAACTTATAAATTTTATATGTTATACGTGGTGATGTTGATGATCGGAATGTAGTACCTGATTTTACGGGTAAATTAGCCGGATTGCTGCTGGGCGATAAATGTTATATCAACGAAAATAGAGCTTGGTATATTGATAAAGTATTGAATTTAGATGCAATGAATGATGCCATAAAATTTTTTATTGGTACACATGACTTTACTAGTTTTAGATCCGCAAAATGCCAAGCAAATT